>NZ_JBFAXI010000002.1:0-220965 GCF_040680735.1 Streptomyces sp. NPDC051987
GCCCGCCCCGGGGCGGCACCCCCGCGTCCCCTGCCCCGCTACGCGGAGCGGGCATCCACCCCGGCCCCGAAGAACCGTGCACCCGGCCCGGACAGAAGGGTGGATGCGAGACTGACGCCGGATGGCGAGAAGACGACGCCGTGTGCACCCGCACAGCCACGGGTGCGCGGGCTTCGCGCACGGACACGGAGGCGGGCGATGGACGAGGCAAGGGCGCGGGACGTACTGGCCGCGGCGGACGTGCTGCCCGGCGCGGCGGCCGACGCCCCGCTGCTGGCCCTGGGCGAGAACGCGGTGTTCGCCGCCGGGGACCTGGTGGTGAAGGTCGGCCGGGACGCGGAACTCCTCGACCGGGCCCGGCGTGAGCTGGAGATCGCCGGGTGGCTGGCGGAGGCGGACGTACCGGCCGTACGGGCCGCCGAACCGAAGGCACGGCTCGTCGAGGGCCATCCGGTGACGGTGTGGCACCGGCTGCCGGATCCGGTGCGGCCGGCCGAACCGCGGGATCTGGCCGAGCTGCTGCGGATCGTGCACGCACTGCCCGCTCCCCCCTTCGCGTTGCCGTCCCGCGAGCTGCTGGGCGGTGTGGAGCGCTGGCTCCGGCTGGCCGGGGATGCGATCGACCCCGCCGACGCGGCGTATCTGCGCGAGCGCCGGGACGGCTTCGCGGCGGCAGCGGCCGCGCTGACGCCCCGCCTGGCACCGGGGCCGATCCACGGCGACGCACTCCCCCGCAATGTGCACGTCGGCCCGGACGGCCCGGTCCTGGTCGACCTGGAGACCTTCTCCGCGGACCTGCGCGAGCACGACCTGGTGGTGATGGCCCTGTCCCGGGACCGGTACGGGCTGCCCGCCGAGGCGTACGACTCGTTCACCGAGGCCTACGGATGGGATGTGCGCGAGTGGGAGGGGTGCGGCGTGCTGCGCGGCGCCCGCGAAACGGCGAGCTGCGCCTGGGCGGCCCAGCACGCCCCGAGCAACCCGAAGGCCCTGGCCGAGTTCGAACGCCGGGTCACGTCGCTGCGCGAGGGCGACGAGTCGGTGAGGTGGTACCCCTTCTGACGACCCCCTGCCGAGGAGCGCTCCGAAGGGGCGCTGGGGGTACCCCCGGCCGAAGGCTGGGGGAGGAACTGCGCGACCAGCCCCCACCGGCCCGCGGCAAGCGAACCACGTACGCCGGTACTCAGACGGCGTCGACAAGCTCCCGCAACGGCCACGCCCCGTCCACCACCGCGTCGGCCTCCCCCTTGCGCCGCAAGAACTGCTGGAAGTCCGCCGCCCACTGCGCGTACCACTCCACCTGGCGCCGGTGCAGCTCCGCCGGACCCAGCGCCGCGATCTTCGGGTGGCGCTCGGCTATCGCACCGGCCAGGCGCGCCGCGGCGAGGGCGTCGGCCGAGGCGTTGTGGGCGGCGGCGAGAGTGATGCCGTACTCGGCGCAGACCGCTTCCAGGTTGCGCTTGCCGCGGCGGTAGCGGTCGACCCAGCGGTCGATGGTGTACGGGTCGACGACCGGCGCGGGGTCGAGGCCGCCGAGGCGGTCGGAGAGGGACGGCAGACCGTGGCGACGCAGCTCCGCCGAGAGCAGGGTGAGGTCGAAGGTCGCGTTGTAGGCGACGACCGGGACGCCGGTCTTCCAGTAGCCGGTGAGGACGTCCGCGAGGGCGTCCGCCACCTGGTCGGCCGGTCTGCCCTCGGCCGCCGCACGCTCGTTGCTGATGCCGTGCACGGCCACCGCGTCGGCCGGGATCTCCACGCCCGGGTCCGCCAGCCACTCGCGGCGGCCCAGCTCCCGCCCGGCCCTGACCTCGATCACGGCCCCCGTGACGATCCGTGCCTCGCGCGGATCCGTACCCGTCGTCTCCAGGTCGAAGCCGATCAGGAGCTCCTGGTGCCAGCCCATGGGCGGCCCCCCTTCTTGGTGGTGCTTTCCCCCAGTGGTCTCCACCCTCGCATGCGCCACTGACAATCAGACGACCGCGTTCCGCTTACCGGCGCACCGGTGTCGCACCCGCACGTCAGGACACCGGGCGCGAATCCGCCCAAGCCATCTCGAACTCCTCGCGGTACGTGGGGAAGAGTCCCGTTTCCACGACGTCGTCCGACTTGACCACCTTGCCGCTGTTGCGGAGCACCAGCACGGGCGACTCCATCCCCCGCGCCCCGCGCAGGTAGGACTGGACGACGGCGACGCCGTCCGCGCCGTCGCCGTCCACCAGGTAGGCGGAGAAGCGGGGGGTGTCGTCGTACACCTGGATCTGGAAGGCGCCGGGGTCGCGCAGCCGGGAGCGGACCCGGCGCATGTGGAGGATGTTCATCTCGACCGAGCGCGCCAGTTCGCCACGTTTCATCCCGAGTTCGCGTTCGCGGCGCTTGACCGCGCTGGACGCGGGGTTGAGGAAGAGGAGGCGGACCCGGCAGCCGGTCTCGGCGAGGCGGACCAGGCGACGGCCGGAGAAGTTCTGCACGAGCAGGTTGAGGCCGATGCCGATGGCGTCCAGGCGGCGGGCGCCGCCGAACAGGTCCTCGGCCGGGAACTGGCGCATGAGGCGGACCCGGTCGGGGTGGACGGCGACGACGTCCGCGTAGCGGTCGCCGACGAGGTCCTCCACCGCGTCCACGGGGAGCCGGCGCGCCGAGGGCACGTCGCCGCCCGCGCCGAGCATCTCCAGGAGCCGGGCCGAGGCGCGCTCGGCCTGGTCCAGGACGGCCCCGGACAGCGCCCGGTTGCGGGAGACGACGTTGCGGGTCACCTCCAGCTCGTCCAGGGCGAGTTCGACGTCCCGGCGCTCGTCGAAGTACGGCTCGAAGCACGGCCAGTGCTGCACCATCAGCTCGCGCAGCTGGGGCAGGGTGAGGAAGCTGAGCACGTTGTCGTCGGCGGGGTCGAGCAGGTAGCCCTTGCGGCGGCTGACCTCGCGGACCGCGACCGCCCGCTGGACCCACTCCTGCCCGGCCGGGCCGGCCGCGGCGACCACCCACTCGTCACCGTGGACGGGTTCGTAGATGGGGCGCAGCACGGCGGCCACGACCGCGCGCATCCGCTGTTCGACGAGGTTCAGCCAGATGTAGGCCCGGCCGGCCCGCTGGGCGCGCGTACGCACCTCCAGCCAGGCGTCGGCGTCCCACTCCAGCTCCGGCCCGATGGAGCCGGTGGCGTCCATCGGCCGGGCCAGGGACACCGCGCCGGGCGGGACGTCTGTGGAGTTCCCCTCGTGACCCTCGTCACCAGGGGGCAGCTCCAGGCCTCCCGAGCCCACCCGTGCACCGCCTTCCGCTCCCCCGAGCTCTCCCCAAGCCAACGATCAAGGAAGGGTACTCCGGGAGTGGTCGGCGGTGCAGCCGGATGGACAGGTCGTTTCTCAACTACCGTTTCCGCGATGTCCGTTCTGATCAGCGAGGGCGGCCGGCGTGAGCGGGTTCATGGCGGTGACGTCGCGCGGGGCGACGGAGAAGCCCTGCCGGTGGACCGGCACCGGCTGCTGGTCCTCGGCGCGCGCGACGTGGTGGAATCCGGCGTTCACCCAGGCCACGGGGCCGGTGAGGGGCTGCCGAAGAGCCGCACGCAGCGGTCTTCTCCGCACGCGCCGAGCACGGCCGGCCGGGCGCCCGTGCGGCCGGTGGTCCGCGCGATCCCGCCGGTGTCCACGTCGACGGTCCGGGGGGCCGCTGTGTGCACTGGTCGCCGGACAACAGGGGCCTAAGTCAGGAGGGGTTCCATTACTTTCGGGCAGACTCATGACCAAGGCGCCCCCGGGCGCAGGACCCACCTGGAAGAGTCGACTTCATGCAGGTCTGGCCTGGAGAGGCATATCCGCTCGGCGCCACGTACGACGGCGCCGGGACCAACTTCGCGGTCTTCACGGAGGCCGCGGACCGAGTGGAGCTGTGTCTGCTGCACGACGACGGCTCGGAGACGGCGGTGGAACTGCGGGAGAGCGACGCCTTCGTACGGCACGCGTACCTGCCGGGCGTGATGCCGGGGCAGCGGTACGGCTTCCGGGTGCACGGCCCGTACGATCCCGGGCGCGGGCTGCGCTGCAACTCGGCGAAGCTGCTGCTCGACCCGTACGCGAAAGCGGTCAGCGGGTCGGTGCGCTGGGGCGAGGAGGTGTACGGCTACCACTTCGGCGACCCCGACCGGCGCAACGACCTGGACTCGGCACCGCACACCATGGCGTCGGTGGTGATCAACCCGTACTTCGACTGGGGCGACGACCGTCGGCCGCGCACCGAGTACCACCGCACGGTGATCTACGAGGCCCATGTGAAGGGCCTGACCATGCGCCACCCCGGCCTGCCGGAGGAACTGCGCGGCACCTACGCGGGCCTGGCGCACCCGGCCGTCATAGACCACCTGACCGAGCTGGGCGTCACCGCCCTGGAGCTGATGCCCGTCCACCAGTTCGTGAACGACCACCGGCTGGTCGACATGGACCTCAACAACTACTGGGGCTACAACACCATCGGCTTCTTCGCCCCGCACAACACCTACGCCTCCTGGGGCGACCGCGGCCAGCAGGTCCTGGAGTTCAAGTCGGCGGTCCGGGCGCTGCACGAGGCCGGGATCGAGGTGATCCTCGACGTGGTCTACAACCACACCGCCGAGGGCAACCACCTGGGCCCCACGCTGTCCTTCCGCGGCCTGGACAACCCGTCCTACTACCGTCTGACCGACGACCCGCGCTACTACATGGACACCACCGGCACCGGCAACTCGCTGCTGATGCGGTCCCCGCACGTCCTCCAGATGATCATGGACTCGCTGCGCTACTGGGTGACCGAGATGCACGTCGACGGCTTCCGCTTCGACCTCGCGGCGACCCTGGCCCGGCAGTTCCACGAGGTGGACCGGCTGTCGTCGTTCTTCGACCTGGTGCAGCAGGACCCGGTCGTCTCCCAGGTGAAGCTGATCGCCGAGCCCTGGGACGTCGGCGAGGGCGGCTACCAGGTGGGCAACTTCCCGCCGTTGTGGACCGAGTGGAACGGCAAGTACCGGGACACCGTGCGCGACCTGTGGCGCGGCGAGCCGCGCGCGCTGGCCGAGTTCGCGTCCCGGCTGACCGGTTCCTCCGACCTCTACCAGGACGACGGCCGCCGCCCGCTGGCCTCCATCAACTTCGTCACCTGCCACGACGGTTTCACGCTGCACGACCTGGTGGCCTACAACGACAAGCACAACGAGGCCAACGGCGAGGACAACCGGGACGGCGAGAGCCACAACCGCTCGTGGAACTGCGGTGTGGAGGGGCACACCGACGACCCGGGGATCCTCGAACTGCGCGAGCGCCAGATGCGGAACTTCATCGCCACGCTGATGCTGTCCCAGGGCGTGCCGATGATCAGCCACGGCGACGAGTTCGCCCGCACCCAGCAGGGCAACAACAACGCCTACTGCCAGGACAACGAGCTGTCCTGGGTGGACTGGCCGGCCCCCGGGGACGACAGCGAGCTGCTCGCCTTCACGCGCGCGATGGCGCGGCTGCGCAAGGAGCACCCGGTCTTCCGGCGCCGCCGCTTCTTCCACGGCCGCCCGGTGGAGGGCACCCACGACGAGCTCTCCGACATCGCCTGGTTCACCCCGGAGGGCCACGAGATGGCCCAGCGCGACTGGGACTCCGCGCCCGCGTCGGCCCTCACGGTGTTCCTCAACGGCAACGCGATCTCGGAACCGGGCCCGCGCGGGGAGCGCATCGCCGACGACTCGTTCCTGCTGATGTTCAACGCGTCGCCGGAGCCGCTGGAGTTCGTGGTGCCGGTCAATCACGGCCTGCAGTGGGAGGTGGTGGTCGACACGGCGCACGCCGAGGGGGTGCCGGCCGGGCCGAAGGTGGACGCGGGGGCACGGCTGACACTGGTGGGCCGGAGTCTGGCCGTGCTGAAGAGGCCGGCCTAGGGATGCGTGCTCCGACGGACCGTGGGGCCGGCGCGGACCGGTGGGAGCCGGTCGCGCCCCGCGGCGCGGCCGCTGCCGGACGCGGCACCGCGCCCCTTCGGGGGCGCTCCGCCCTGCCCGGTGACAGAGAACGCGACGGGGCGGGTACGTGGTTCCCATGACAGCTGTGCGAACCTCCACCGCCCCGCCCACGGCCACCTACCGACTCCAGCTCCAGCCCGGCTTCCCCTTCTCGGCGGCTGCCTCGGCCGTGCCGTACCTGGCCTCGCTCGGCGTCTCCCACCTGCATCTCTCCCCGGTCCTGGAGGCCGTCCCCGGCTCCACGCACGGCTACGACGTCGTCGACCACGCGCGCGTGCGCGAGGAACTCGGCGGCGAGGAGGGGCTCCGCGCCCTGTCGCGCACCGCGCGGGAGCACGGTCTCGGCCTCGTCGTGGACATCGTGCCGAACCACATGGCGATGTCCCCCCGGCACAATCACGCCCTGTGGGAGGTGCTCCGGGAGGGCCCGAAGTCGCCGTACGCGCGCTGGTTCGACATCGACTGGGAGGCGCAGGGCGGTCAGCTGCTGGTGCCGGTGCTGGGCGGCCCGGTCGGCGAGGTGCTCGGGGAGCTGGCGGTCGACGGTGACGTGCTGCGCTACCACGAGCACGCCTTCCCGCTCCGCGAGGGCACCGCGGAGCTCCCGCTGCCGGAGCTGCTGGACGCCCAGTGGTACCGCCCGGTGTGGTGGCGGCTGGCCCGCACCGAGCTGAACTACCGGCGCTTCTTCAGCATCTCGGAGCTGATCGGGGTGCGGGTGGAGGACCCGGAGGTGTTCGACGCCACCCACGCCAAGATCCTCCAGCTGCTGCACGAGGGCGTGGTGGACGGACTGCGCGTGGACCATCCCGACGGCCTCGCCGACCCCGACGGCTACCTCGCACGGCTGCACCGGGCGACCGGCGGGCGGTGGACGGTCGTGGAGAAGATCCTGGCCGACGGCGAGCGGCTGCCGGCCGCCTGGCCGGTCGCCGGAACCACCGGGTACGACGCCCTGCGGCAGGTGGACGGCCTGTTCACGGACCCCGCGGGCGCCGGTGAACTGCTCCAGCAGTACCGCGAGTTCGCGGCCCCGCAGACGGACCGCGGCGGCGACTGGGCGGCGACGGTCCGGCGGGCCGCGTACAAGGTGATCACCCACGAGCTGGCGGCCGAGACGGACCGGCTGACCCGGGCGGCCACGCGCGCGTGCACGGCGTCGGCGGATCCCGCATTGCGCGACCGGGCGCCCTGGGCGCTGCGCACCGCGCTGGAGGAGCTGCTGGTGCGGATGCGGGTGTACCGGCCGTACGCCTCCGGTGACGTGGCCGCCGTGGTGACCGAGGAGGCCGCCGGGGAGGCCCGGCGCGCCTTCGTGGTGCCCGAGGAGGGCGGCGCGGTCGACGTGGTGCGCGGACTGCTCCTGGCGGGGGACGGGCCGGAGGTCGCGGAGTTCCGGACGCGGTTCGCGCAGACCGCCTCGGCGTTGCGGGCCAAGTCGGTGGAGGACACGGCGTTCTACCGCTACGTGCCGCTGCTGGCGGCGACCGAGGTCGGCGGGGACCCGGGCAGCCCGGGGGTGTCCCCGGACGCCTTTCACGCATACTGCGCGCGCGTGCAGCGCGACTGGCCGCTCACCGGGACGGTGGTGACGACGCACGACACCAAGCGCAGCGCGGACGTGCGGGCCGCGCTGGCGGTGCTGACGGAGTGCCCGGAGCGCTGGGCGGAGGTGCTGACCGAGGTGACGCGGGACGCGGAGGGGGTGCCGGACGCGCAGCTGGCCTGGGCGGCCTGGCAGACGGTGTTCGGGCTCGGTCCGGCGGCCCCCGAGCGGGTGCGCGGGGCGCTGGTGAAGCATGTGCGGGAGGCGGGCCTGTACACGAGCTGGACGGAGCAGGAGCCGCCGTACGAGGAGGCGGTGGTGTCGTTCGTCGCGGCGGGGCCGTGCGGGGTGCCAGGAGAGCGCGTGGCGGCCTTCCGGGCCGAGCTGGAGCTGCACGTCCGGGCGAACGTGCTGGGGACGGCTCTGGTCCAGCTGACCATGCCGGGGGTGCCGGACGTGTACCAGGGCACGGAGGGCGAGTACCGGGCGCTGGTGGACCCGGACAACCGGCGGCCGGTCTCCTTCCCGCCGGCACACCCGGGCGAGAAGGACGCGGTCACGGCAGCGGCGCTGCGGCTGCGGGCACGGCGTCCGGACGCCTTCGGCGAGACGGCGTCGTACGCGCCGCTGACGGCCGCGGGGCCGGCCGCGGCGCACTGCCTGGCGTTCACCCGGTCCGGCCGGGTGGTCACGGCGGTGACCCGGCTGTCGCTGCGGCTGGCCGAGGCGGGCGGCTGGCGGGACACGGTGCTGGCGCTGCCGCCGGGGCGGTGGGCCGACGTGCTGGCGCCGGGGCGCCGGTTCACGGGACACGTGCCGGTGGGCGAGCTGTTCGAGGGGCTGCCGGTGGCGCTGCTGGAGCGGGTGGAAGACGGGGCCGACGCGGACTGAACGAAAACTGAACGAAATCGGCTGGAAACGGCTGCACAGGGACGGCATATTCACTCGTACGAGTGAATATGAGGCCCATTCGGAGGTTTGCTGAAACTCGACGGACGCGGGCCGCGTCCGTTATCGGCGCGTGGAGCGGTTCCGCGCCCCGTAGTGACTTCGCACCCCCATCCGCGCCCACCGGCCCCGGCGGACGACAGCACATGCCTCCGGGCGCCCCCTGGAGCCTCCCCCGGCAGGTTCTTGACAGTTCACCTATGCCGTGCGGGACTGGGGAATGCGAAGCCGGGCGGACAAGTCGGGGGTGAGTCTCCTGCCGGAGCTGCGTTACCCCAGTGTTCCCGAACTCGTCGCGACCGCCCGGGCGCTGGCCGCTGACCGGCCCGGCCTGTGCACGCTGCGGCAGATCGGCCTCTCCCGCGGGGGCAGACCGCTGCACCTGCTCTCCGTCGGGCACGCCCGGCGGGCGGTGCTGGTCGTCGCGGGCGCACACGCCAACGAGCCGACGGGGGGCGGCACCCTCCTCTCACTGGCCGAACGGGTGCTGCACGAACAGGCGCTGCGGGCGGACACCTCCTGGCACTTCCTGCTGTGCGCGGACCCGGACGGGGCGAGCCTGCACATCACCCCGGCCCCGCGCAGCCTGTTCGACTACCACCTCGGCTTCTACCGCCCGGCGGGCCCCGAGCAGCCGGAGTGGTCGCCTTCGGTGCTGCCGCCGGACAGGCTGCCGCCGGAGACCGTCGCCCTGCTCGGGGTGATCGACGAACTGCGCCCCTACCTCCAGGTGACCCTGCACGGCACCGACCTGGGCGGCAGCTGGGTGCAGCTGACCAGGGACGTACCGGGGCTGGCCGAGCCGTTCGCCAAGTCGGCGGCGGAACTGCACATCCCGGTGGAGACGGGCGCCTCGGACGCCGCGGGCTGGCCGCACTCCGGACCCGGCGTCCGGGTCATGCCCGGTCCGGAGACGGGGGTGGCCTACCCGAGCATGCCGGACGACGCGCGGCACAGCACCTGGTACCACGCGCATCGTTACGGCGGTCTGACGGCGGTGGTCGAGGTGCCGATGTGGGCGAGCGACCTGGTCGACGACCCGGCTCCGCACCCGGCGCCGGCGGCGGCGATGCGCAGGCTGGCACACCGGCTGCTGCGGGACTCAGGTGAGGTGGAGCGGGTGCTGGCCGAGGCGCTGCCCCGGCTGGACGGCCCGGACGGGCCGCTGCTGCGCGCGGCCCGCTGGGCGATGGGGCTGATCCCGGGGCTTGCCGAGGACTGGATCCAGCGGCCGCCGGTCGACACGACCATGGCGTACATCGGCAGCGTGGACGCCTTCGGACGGCGGCTGCCGTTACGAGCCGCGTCGATGCTGCTGCGCGTGCTGCGGGAGGCGGACGACCGCGCGGCGCCGCGGCTGGAGGAACTGGTGGCCTGCTGGTGCCAGGCCTACGCGGAGCGCTTCCAGGCCCGCTGGGTGCCGTTGGAGCGCCAGGTGGAACATCAGTCCCGGACGGTGCTCGCGGCCGCGCAGCACGCGCGTGAACAGGCGGCATGAGGACGATCGGAGGGCAGCGCGAGGACGGCGTGACGACGGAGCCCGGACGGCGCGAGGGCACCATGCCGACGGAGCGAGGGCTGCGCGAGGGCTACGCGAGGACGCCCTGCGGACGGAGCGCGGGCGGGGCGCGGGCGGGGTGGTGCGGCCACCGGCGTGTCCGGGGGCCGCACGCATCGCCGACCCCGCTCAGCCGTCGAGGGCGAAGACCGGGCCGGTCCGGGCCAACAGTTGGCAGGAGTTCGGGAACGTCTCGCGGTACTCGATCGGCCGGCCGTTCCACTGCCCGCGCGCCTGGGCGGTCACCGGGGCGTAGACCATCGGGCACATCGCGCCCTCGACCGGTGCGACACGGGTGATGTCACCGCCCACCGCGTCGAGGGCGGCGCAGGCCTCGGCCGCGCGGGAGTGCCCCTGGGGCGGGTCGCACAGCAGCAGCGTGCCGCGCGTGTCGCTGGACCGGCTGTCGCCCTTGGTGACGGCCAGGTAGAGGTAGTCGCCGTCGTGCGTCCCGCCCGGCGCGGCCTGGGCCGGCCCGGCGAGAAGCAGGGTAGCGGCCGCCAGCAGGGCACCGGCGGCCGCTGTCGCTTTGCTGAGATGCGTCATTCCCCGTGCATCGGCACGACCGGCTCGGTCCCCCAGCCCGTCTCACCCGATCGGGCAAGCCCGCGCGTGCGGCGGTGCGCGAGTTCGAACGCGCTCAGGACCACGCGGGTCTGGTACTCGGCCTGGCGTGCGACCGGGATCCAGCGCGCGCCGAGGGCGTCGTGGAAGTCCGCGCACCAGGTGTCGATCAGCCGGTCCAGGTCGGGCAGGGCGGCGGCGGGGTCGTGGCCGGTGCTGCGCAGGAGCTGGTGCAGCAGCCCGGCGGCGCGCAGGGCCAGCCGGCGCCCGGCGAGGCGCAGGGCGGCCAGGTGGGCGGAGCTGAGCGGGGGCAGCGGGCGGGCGCTGCCGGCGTCCGTGTCGGGATCCCAGGCCTCGGCCAGACCGGGGCAGACCAGCAGGTAGTCGTCGACCGGCGCGAACAGCCGGGCGGCGTCCGGCGCCGTGGCCAGCTGCGGCCGGACCCGGGCCAGGACGCCGTCCAGGAGGGCGGTGTCGCGCCGCAGGGTCCGGCTGACCGAGCGCAGCGCCGCGTCCCGGTCGGCAGGCGGTGTGCCGTCCTGGACGGCGGCCACGCCCCACATGGGCGCCTCGACGATGGCGGTGACGGTGCCGTGCCGGTACGGGTGGTACCAGGTGGACTCGACGGCGGCCTCGGTGAGGGCGGCGGCGAGGTCGGCGCGGCGGGGCGGCGGGACGCGGTAGACGGCCGCGCCCAGCACGGGCCAGTACAGGGTGTCGTACGCGCCCAGTTCGCGGGGGATGCCGAGCCGGGTCGCGGTGTGCGCGAGGCGCCGGTCGAGGCCCGGCAGGTCACGGGTCAGCTCGACGAAGCCGCCGCCGACGTCGACGCCGTGCAGCGAGCACTGCAGGAAGGGCCGCAGCTCGTCCTGGAGGTCGAGCAGGGCCCGGGTCTCGGGCAGCGCGGCGGCCTGCGCCCCGTCGGGCAGCCACTCGGGCTGTTCCAGGAAGCCGGGCCGGAAGAAGTTCCGGAAGTAGTGGCCCAGGGTGTACGGCCCGGCCAGCCAGCCCTCGTTGCGGCGGGAGCCGTCGGGGTCCAGGCACAGCAGCAGGTTCCAGGTGACGTCGGCGTCCTCCGTGAGCCGCGGGTCGGTGAGGACCCGGTCGGCGAGGCGCAGCGCGGTGGCGCCGCCGACGGGTTCGTTGGCGTGCGGGCCCGCGACGACCAGGACGTGGCGGGTGCCGTGACCGATGGAAAGCAGCCACATCGGTGTCCCGGCGCGGGAGACGCCTACCCTGCGCAGCCGGGCGTCCCGGGGGTGGCCGACGACCAGCGCGGCCGCCCACGAGGCCAGCTCGTCGACGGTCGGATAGCGGAGGAGGGGCGGCAGGTCACACCTCCACGATGCGGTGTCGGTTCACATGCTGTGCACGGCCTACGCACAGTCAGTCACGACTTGAGGGGTACGTCAACACCACGACGGACAACCGTTTTTCGGCCACCGCGCGGAAGACGTCCGGGGGGCCGGGGTGGGCCTGCCCGGGGTCAGTCGCTCGCGAGCCGGAAGACCGTCCGGCCGAAGGCGACCTGGTCGCCCTCGCGGACGACGGCGGCGCCGGTCACCCGGCGGCCGTTCACGGTGGTGCCGTTGGTGGAGCCGAGGTCCCGCAGGATCCACACACCGCCCTGGTGACGGAGTTCGGCGTGCACCCGGGAGACCGTCTCGTGGTTGAGCCGCAGGCCGTTGGCGGGGTCGCGGCCGATGCGCAACGGGTGGCCGTTGCCCGGGTGCGGCAGCAGCAGCTTGGGCAGCCGCTCTGCCTGCCACGCCCGGCGCAGCCGTACGGTGAAGCCGGAGACGGCCTCGACGGTGCCGAAGAGCACGCGCGCGAAGCGGCTCTCCTGGGGCAGGTCGGCGGTGAGCGCGGCGAGTTCCTCGGCGCGGCGGGCGGCGAGCGCCAGCTCCATGCGGCGCACGAACGTGTCGTGCGACAGCCGTCCCATGGCGACGCCGTCGCGCAGCACGCTCAGTGCCTTGTCACGTTCCGCGTCGGACAGCCGCGCGGGGTAGGTGTGGAACTCGAAGGACGACGTCACGCTGCCGATTCTGAGTCAGTGAACTCCGGGTGTCCAGAAAACGGGAAAACGGCCGTCACGCGCGCGTACGTACGACGACACCCGCCCGGAAAGCCGGGATTCAAAAGCGGACTGATCTCTTTCACGGCACGATGGACGCACTACCTCACGAGGAGCCAGACGAAGGGGACCGTCCGTGCAGTTCGAGGTGTGGGCACCGCAGACAGACCGTGTGACGCTCCATTGCGACGGCACCGCGATCGCGTTGGAGCGCGACCGGACGCGGCCCGGCTGGTGGACCGGGGAGGCGGACGCCGAGGACGGCACGCGCTACGGGTTCGCCCTGGGCGACGGCCCCGTGCTGCCCGACCCGCGTTCGCGCCGGCAGCCGGACGGCCCGGACGGGCTCAGCGCCGTCGTGGACCACACCCGTCACACCTGGCGGGCCGCCTGGCCGGGGCGGGCGCTGCCGGGCGCGGTGCTCTACGAGCTGCACGTGGGCACGTACACCCCCGAGGGCACCCTGGACGCGGCCGCCGCCCGCCTCGACCACCTGCGGGAACTGGGCGTCACCCACGTGGAGTTGATGCCGCTGTGCCCGTTCCCCGGTCGGCACGGCTGGGGATACGAGGGGGTCTCGCTGTGGGCGGTGCACGAGCCGTACGGCGGCCCCGAGTCGCTGAAACGGTTTGTCGACCGGGCTCACGAGCTGGGCCTCGGCGTCGTCCTGGACGTGGTGCACAACCACCTCGGACCGTCCGGCAACTACCTGCCCGCGTTCGGGCCGTACTTCACCGAGGCGCACCAGACGCCCTGGGGCGCCGCGGTCAACCTGGACGCGCCCGGGTCGGACGAGGTGCGCGCGTACCTGCTGGGCAGCGCCCTGGCCTGGCTGCGTGACTACCGGATCGACGGGCTGCGGCTGGACGCGGTGCACGCGTTGTGCGACACGCGCGCGTGCCACTTCCTGGAGGAGCTGTCGGCGGCCGTGGCCAAACTGGCGGCCGAGTCGGGCCGGCCGCTGTTCCTGATCGGCGAGTCCGACCTGAACGACCCGCGGGTCGTCACTCCCCGCGAGGAGCACGGGTTCGGTCTGGACGCGCAGTGGAACGACGACTTCCACCACGCCCTGCACACCGCGCTGACCGGCGAGTCCCAGGGCTACTACGCCGACTTCGCCCGCGCCCCGCTCGCCGCCCTCGCCAAGACGCTCACCGGCGGCTTCTTCCATGACGGCACCTACTCCAGCTTCCGCGGCCGCCGGCACGGCCGACCGCTGGACCGCGCGCGGGTGGCCGGACACCGGCTGCTCGGCTACACCCAGACCCACGACCAGGTCGGCAACCGCGCCCAGGGCGACCGGCTTTCGGCGGCCCTCTCCCCCGGCCTGCTGGCCTGCGCCGCCACCGTGGCCCTGACCGCGCCCTTCACGCCGATGCTCTTCATGGGCGAGGAGTGGGCGGCCGGCACCCCCTGGCAGTTCTTCACCGACCACACGGACCCGGACCTGGCGGAGGCCGTACGGCGGGGCAGGCGACGGGAGTTCGCGGCGCACGGCTGGGCCGAGGAGGACGTGCCCGACCCGCAGGACCCGGCGACCCGGGAGCGGTCCTGCCTGGACTGGTCCGAGCCGGAACGCGAACCGCACGCGCGCGTGCTGGCCTGGTACCGCCGGCTCCTCGCCCTGCGCCGCGAACAGCCGGACCTCACCGACCCCGACCTCGCCGACACCAAGGTGGCCTACGACGAGGCGGCACGCTGGCTGGCGTTCCGGCGTGGGGACGTGCGGGTGGCGGTGAACCTGGGCAAGGAGCCGGCGGCGATCCCCCTGGGCACCGGAGTCGTGGAGGTACTGGCCGCGTGGGACCCCGTGGCGGCACCGGACACCGACGGGGTCCTGCACGTGCCGGGCGAGTCGTGCGTGGTGCTGACGCAGGCGTGAGCGGACCCGGGGCGGGCGCCGGCGGGCACGCGCGAGCGCGAAGCAAGACGCACGACGCGGGCCACCGGGCCGGAGGCGCCGCGGTACGGGGCGGAGTGACGCACGGACCGGGGTGGCGCACGCGCGTGTGGTCGGCGACGGGGCGAACCGCGGGCACGCGCGCGCGGGTCTACAGTTCGTCGTCGTCCTTCGCGTCCTCGCGCAGCTCCGTCGCCCGTTCCAGCAGGATGGCCTCCCAGGCGCGCCTGAGCTGGGTGCGCAGCAGCGGCAGTGGGCTGTCGTCGCGGCCTTCGAGGCGGTCGGTGAGGCGGATGACGGTGTCGCAGCGGGCCAGCCACAGGCCGCGCAGGCAGGGGCGGGCGCCGTAGCCTGCCAGGGTGGCCGCGCGGACGGCGGCGCCGGAGCCGACCGCGAGGGCGAGCCCGGCGATGTCCTCGGCGGGGTCGCCCACCGCCGCGTCGGTCCAGTCGAGGACACCGCGCACCCTGCCGTCGGCGCTGACCACCAGGTGCTCGCCCTTGAGGTCGTGGTGGACCAGCACGGCGGTACCGGGCTGGGCGGCGAGCTGGGCGGCGCCCGGCGGGGTCAGCTGGAGCAGCCGGGCGGGGTCGAACTCGTCCGCCGCGGCGAGGCGTTGGGCGGCCGGCACGGCCATCCGGCGCAGCGCCTCCAGGGAACGCGGCGGGGTGCGCGGCACGCCCAGCGTCTCGGCCTGCCGTACCGGCACCTCACGCAGTCCGGTGAGCAGCCCGGCCAGGTCCGCCTCGCCGACCGCGGAGACGTCGTGCTCCTCGGCCGTACCACCGGGGATCACCGTGTCCAGCGTGTACGTCAGCCCCGGTGCCCACTCGCCGTGCGCCACGCCGGCCGGGACGGCGACCGGCAGGTGCGGCCGCATCAGGTCGCGCAGGCGCAGTTCGCGGCGCTGGCGGACGGCGGCGTCCCGGTCGGGGGCGAGGCGCAGCACGTGGCGGGTGCCGACCCACCAGGTCGAGTGCTCTCCGCCCGCCGCGACGGGCCGTACCTCGGGGCCCGAGCTGTCGTCCGCGCTCTCCTTGAGCAGCGAGCGGACCAGTCGGCGGACGGTGTCCGCGGTGGGAGTCGGTGGCTGGGTCATGGATCGCGCCGTTGCCGTTCGGGGTCGGATAGGGGCGAGCAGGAGGTGGCGGGCCGGACCGGTCAGCCCACGACGACCATCTCGCGGGTGGTGTTGTTGAAACGACGGCCGCCGTCCCCGGTCACCGTGACGATGTCCTCGATCCGCACGCCGAAGCGGCCGGGCAGGTAGACGCCGGGCTCCACGGAGAAGCACATCCCGGGCACGAGCGGCTGCTGCTCGCCCTCGATCATGTACGGCGGTTCGTGCGTGGTGACGCCGATGCCGTGCCCGGTGCGATGGATGAAGAACTCGCCGTACCCGGCGTCGGTGATGACCGCGCGGGCGGCCCGGTCGACCTCCTGGCAGGCGGCACCGGGGCGTACCGCCCGGAAGCCGGCCTCCTGGGCGGCGCGCACGATGTCGTGCACCTCGCGCTCCTCGGCGGTCGGGGGGCCCACGTGCACGGTGCGGGTGGTGTCGGAGCCGTAGCCGTCCTTGAGGCCGCCGAAGTCGAGGACGACCATGTCGCCGTCCCGGACGACCCGGTCGCCGACCTCGTGGTGCGGATTGGCGCCGTTGGGGCCGGAGCCGACGATGGTGAAGTCGACCTGTTCGTGGCCGAAGCGGCGCAGCAGGTCGGCGAGGTCGTGGCCGAGGTCGGACTCGCGACGGCCGGCGAAGGGAACCTTGCGGATCTCCTCGAAGGCCGCGTCGGCGGCCGCTCCTGCGGCGGCGAGGAGTTCGAGCTCGGCGGTGTCCTTCACGGCGCGGAGCATGGGCAGCGCGTCGGTGAGAGCGGCGTAGGAGGTGTCGGGAAGCGCCTTCTGCAGCCCCAGCAGGTGCATGGCCCAGGCGTTGTCACTGACCCCGAACCGGCCGTCCCTGCCGAGCAGCTCGGCGGTCACGGCGTAGGGGTCCGTGCCGTCGGTCCAGTCCCGCAGGGTCAGCACGGCCGCGCCGGTGGCCTTCTCGGCGTCCGGTGCCTCCAGGGTGGGGACGATCAGCACGGGGTCCCGGCCGGGGGTCAGGACGAGGAGGGTGAGCCGTTCGGTGACGGCGGTGGGGGTGTAGCCGGTGAGCCACACCATGTCGGGCCCGGGGGCGATGAGCAGGCCGGCGAGGCCGGCGTCCGCGGCGGAGTGCGCCGCGCGCGTCATACGGGCCCGGTAGTCGCCGGCGGTGAAGGGCGCGGCGGCGGTGCCGGTCATCCATGGCCTCCTTGCACGCGTGACGGAGCTGTATCGGCCTTGGCATGCATCCTGCCGGGTGCGGCGTGGCCGCGCGAGCCGGTTTGGGCAGAGCCGCCGTTGTGACGTGCGGTGGGGCCGCCGGTACAGGCGTGCGGGGGCTGATCGCGCCCACGCGGCGGAGCCGCATCTCGATGCCGCCCCGCGCCCCTGCCGCTGGGTCGGTCACGTCACGACGCCGGGAACCACCGTCAGCTGCTGGTACCCCCCGCTCGCGTGCCGGACGGTGAGCTTGGCCTCCTTGCCCGGGTGGGCGTGGGCCACTGCCCGGACCAGGTCGGCCGCGCTGTCGATCCGGGTGTCGCCGAACTGGAGCAGCACGTCGCCCCTGACCAGCCCCGCCGTGTAGCCGGGCCCCGGCACATGGACGCCCACCACCAGCGCGCCCACCTTCTCGGCGTCCACGGCCTCCACGCCCAGGGTCGCGGCGGCCTGCGGCGAGGGCGCCGGGGTGGCCGGGAGTGCGGTGCCCGGTGTCGTCGGCGGGGCCTGCTGCCGCAGTTCCGCGAGTCTGCTCATGCCGATCACGGTGGCGCCCACCGTGCCGAGCCCCACCCCGGACAGCAGCAGGACCGTGCCCACGAGGGTGCCGGACAGCAGGGTCCTGACCCGGCTGCCGCGGCGGCGCGCGGCGTGCGGGCGCCGGGCGGGATCGGACAGGGGGCCGTCGCCGTCCCCGCGGTCCTGACCGGGAATCGGCTTGGGACGCAATGCGATCTGTTCCATGGTTCGCCTCCGCCCCGAGCCCTACCCGGCGCACGCGGGCGCGACGAGACTCGAACGAGTGAGACTGACGGTGGGGCGGCGGCGGGAAGCCTCACCTCTCGCCCGCCCCTGCTGCGGAGCGGCTGGCCCTGCCGTGATCCGGAGCCGTTGTCAGTGGTGGCTGTTACGTTCTGTGACATGACCGATCACTGCCTGCGGCTGCTCCGGCAGCACCGCCGTCTGGCCGAACTGGCGGCGTTCCCCTTCAACTTCGACCTGGACCGGGCCGCCGACGGCCATGCCGAGCCGGTCCGCCTGGCCTCCGGGGCCTCTCTGGAGGCGGTGGCGGGCTGCGACACCGGCGGCACGTACTTCGTGTGCGCGGACGGCTCGTTGCTGTACGCGGACTCGGAAGGCTCGGCCGGGACACTGGGGTCGTCCGTCGACGAGGCGCTGGAGATACTGATCGGCCTGCCGGGCTGGCGCGACTGCCTGCACCTGACGCCGGCGGACGGCGAGGCGGCGATCCTCGCGCGCGTGACCGGGATCGAGGAGGAGATGAGGGAGTACTACGGCATCGACGCCGAGCGGGCCGAACTCCGTGCCGCCCTGGGCCTGTCCGACCGCTCCCCCGTGGAACTGCTCGGCATGCTGCACACCGCCCTGCTGCGCACCGAGCCCGACTTCCTCCTGTTGAACGCGGAGGAGGGCTGCGCCTACGACCTGCTCGACCCGCACCCCCGGCCGCCCCTGTGGGACTCGGTGCGGCACGAGGTCCCCGGCGACCCGGCCGACGAACCGCTGTCGACCTGGATCCGGCTGGCGGCCGAGCAGGGGATGACCGAGCTCGCCCGGGTCGCGCTGATCCGCCGGCTGGACGAGATGTCCATGGACCAGAGCTCACTGCTCCGGCCGGGCAGCAGGAAGGAGCTCGACCTGTCGCCGCTGCCCTGGCTGGCCGAGGAGTTCGAGCGGCTGGGCGACCTGCCCCAGGCCGAGCGGGCCCGGGGCCTGCACGCCCGTCTGCAACGGGGGCCCGCGCGCTGAGCGGTCAGCCGACCGGCAGCGACGGCGCGAGTGCCGGGCGGTCCGGGAGGAAGCCGTGGGTCCGGCGGGCGAGGTGGTCCGCTCGGTAGCGGTCGACGTGCTGATGCCAGTTCAGGATGCCGGCCATCCAGTTGCGCAGGTCGCGGACATAGGCGTCCATGGCCTCGCGCGCCTCGGCCGTGAGCGCGAAGTCGTCATGGACCAGCGGGAGTTCGTTCGCCACCACGTGTTCGAACTGCTGCATCCGCTGGGTCGTCAGGTCGTGGACGACATGGAGCGCGGTCGGGTAGTCGACACCGAAGAAGTTCTGGACGACGAGGATGGCGTTGTGCAGCTCGCCCTCGTACTGGATCTCCTTCTGGTAGGAGAACACGTCGTTGACGAGCATGCCGTAGTCGATGGCCGCGTTCTCCAGGGAGCGCACCGGGCCGCTGCGGTACACCTCCGGCGGGACGGCGGGACCGTGGCCGTGGCGGGCCAGGCTCAGGGTGAGGTCGGAGCCGAAGGTGGCCCGGCGCATCTCCAGGTAGTCGACCGGGTCGGGGATGCGGTGCTGGAGCTGGTTGGACAGCTCCCAGAGCCAGCTCTCGGTCATCCTGTCGACGGACTCCTTGAGGGCGACCCGGTCCTCGGGGCTCATCCCGGTGGTGGTGCGGGCCCACAGGTCGGCCAGGCCGCGCTCCATGCCGGTGGCCGGTACCGGCACGGGCTCGCCGGCGAGCGGCATGCAGGCCGAGAGGCGGGCCGTGGCGAGCCGGGCGCCGGCCAGGTCGCGCCGGGTGCCGAAGCAGCGGGGGTAGTAGTCGTCGGCGTAGGTGCCCCAGGCCAGCCACTGGGCGCTGAGGTCGAGTTCCTCGCCGGTGGCGTCGGGGTCGAGTCCCGCAGCGCAGAGCGCGAGGTCGGAGGCGGCGAGCCGGTCCTCGTCCCAGACACCCTCGGAGAGCATGCCGGTGCTGTGCATCCAGGCGGTCAGCCGGGGCCGGGCGGCGTCGAGACGCGGGTTGATCTCGACCTCGTACGGCATGTGGAAGTCGGGCAGGAGGGAGGGGCCGACCTGCTGGAAGGGCACGTGGGAGTAGGCGCGCAGGCGCTCCGCGGCCGCCGCGGCGAGCAGGGCGCCGACGTCCGCGGCGGAGGTGCCGGGGCCGGTGAGCTGCTGCCACGGGGTGGAGGGGAGGGCGCCCTGGTTCATGTAGCGGCTGGAGCGCAGGTGCCATTCGTGGCCGCCGGACTGCCAGTCCTGCAGGCCCTTGGTGTAGGCGGCGATCGCGGCGGCCTGGTCGGGGGTGAGGCCCTTCTCGGCGGCGATGGCGGGGACCTCGGTGAGGGCGGTGTGCTCGAACTGGTGCAGGCGGGAGGTGAGGATGTCGTTGACCGTGTCGGCGGCCTCCTGGGTGGTGCAGCCGAAGAAGGTCTCCAGGACCAGCACGCCGTTGCTGTTCTCGCCCTCGTCCTCCACCTCGCGCTGGTAGGAGAAGAGGTCGTTGCGCAGGTGGACGGCGTCGGCGAAGGTCTCCGTCAGCACCCGCAGCGGCCGCGTGCCGGCGACGGCCGCGGGCACCTCGGCCGTCGCGTACTCGACCAGCCCCGCGGACCAGGGGGCGCCGCCGACCTTGCGGCGCATCTCGATGTACTCGACGGGGTTGGCGATCCGGCCCTCGTTGATGTTGGACAGCTCCCACATCGACTCGTTCAGCAGGTGCTCGGTGGCGACCCCGAAGCGGCGCCGCCAGTCGACCGACATCGACGGGACCGTGCGCGCCCACAGGTCGGCGAGGCCCGCCTCGACCGGGTTTCGCGGCTCAGGCACGGGCGTCGCGAGGTCGAGCGGCATGAACAGCGGGAGGCGGTCGAGGTGGGCCTTGCCGGCGGCGCGGTCCTGGGTGCGCTTGTACATGTCCAGGAAGTGGTCGTCGAAGAAGAACACCCACACGTACCAGTCGGTGATCAGCGAGAGGGCGGGACCGTCGCAGTCCGGGTGGGTGTAGCCGCACAGCAGGCCGTAGTCGTGTGCCTCCAGGTCGGCCTGGGTCCAGATCCCGGAGCCCTCCAGCATGCCCATCGCGCGGGCCCACTCGGTGGAGTGGGCGCGGGCCTCCGCCAGATGCGGGTTGAGCCGCGCGGGATACGGCATGTAGAAGTGCGGGAGTTCGAACGGCTGCGTCATGGCCGGGCCCTACCCGCGCGCCGCGCACAGCATCCACCCCAGGGCGCATGATCACACCATCGCGTGAACCGGGGCGGAATGCCGCAACTCGGGCCGGTCCGCGTGGCGTTCGGCGGCGGTTTTCGCCGTGGTCCGCCCGGCGTGGCCGCCCGGCGCCGCACCGGCAGGTGTCCTGCGGGGACCGGCCGCAGGACCGCCCGGGCGCCCACTCCGCCCGGCCCAGGCCCCGCGCGCCCTGCCCGCGCGCGCCGCCCGCCCTGAGGCCCTTCACCGGCCCCACCGGCTCCACCGGCGTTCGCCCCCCCCGGGCGAGTCGGCCGAACTCCGCCAATGGACTCAAACCGCTGCCGCGGGGTGCGGGTTGACCTGGATCAGGGCGTGCGTGCCGGCCGTGCGCCAGTGTTCCGGCTCGGCCGCGTCCAGGGCTGCCTCGGTGCCGGCGGAAAGCCCGGTGATCACATCGGACTTGAGGGTGCGCAGCGCGGCCACCGGGCCCGGGAACCAGGCGGTGACGTCGGCGAACGGCGTGGTCGGCGGCCAGAGCCGGTCGCCCACCAGGCGGCGGTAGTTGAGGTCGCCCTTGAAGAGGGTCAGCGCGGCGGCGGCGAACTCGGCGCGCAGGTCCCCGGGCATCTCGGCGTACGGCAGCGGGGCGCAGGAGAAGGGATGGGCGCGCACGGCGAGGCGGCCGTCGGTCATCGCCGACCAGAGAGCACGGCCGTACCCGGCGGCGGCGCCCGGGGCCGCGGTGAGTCTGCGCAGGGCGTCGAGCACGTCGGCGGTCGTGGCGTCGGAGACGTAGTACGGGTAGGGCTTGACGTGCAGGACGGCGCGAGCGATGCGGCCGGTCTCCAGCAGGTGGGCGATCAGCAGCAGGTCGGGGACGAGCTCGCGGCCCGCGTTGTCGGCGACCAGGCACAGGGTGCCGCCGTGGAGCAGCGGCCACAGTTCGGCGCTGTCGTCGGCGACCAGGGCGGCCACGGCCTCGCCGGACTCCGCGGCCGAGAGCCGGAAGCCCAGGTCGGCGCGGTTGCCCCAGAGCGAGCCGTGCAGCAGGGCCCGGTCCGGGTCGTCGCCGAGGTCGTCGAGCGCGGCCAGCTCCTCGTCGGTCTCCTTGGCGTCGAGTTCGGCGAGTTTGAACGGACGGAACGGGTCGATCCCCCGCCAGGGCCCGGGGGCGAAGTAGCCGACGGCGTCCAGGAGCCGGCGGTAGAAGTAGCTCTCGGACCACAGCCACGGCACGTCGAACCAGGACCGGCCGGTGTAGGCGTCCAAGCCCCAGCCCCGCCAGCCGTCCGCGTCGCCGGGCAGGGGTTCGATGGTGCCCTCGGTGCAGTTGTGCAGCAGCGCGTCGAGGGCGCGGTGCTGGGCGGGGCCGTACGGGAAGGCGTCGCGTACCTGACGGATGATCGCGGGGTGCCGTTCGGCCAGCACGCTGCGCGGGAACGGGCCGGTGGTGCCGAGGATCACGGGTGCGGCGGCGGAGTCGGACATGGCGCCACGCTATCGCGCGGGCCGCCCGGCTCCGCCGCCCCGCTGGGCGGTCGTCACGCCGTCGGCCGGACCGCCGGTCACGGCGCCTGTCCCACCGTTCTGATCTCGCGCTCCAGTTGGGTGGCGAGGGTCAGGTAGCGGGCGCGCCGGTGCACCGGGACCAGGCCGCGGATCATCAGGTGCCACATCTCGGCGACCCTGCGGGGCAGTCGCCCCACCGGCTCCAGGTTGCGGCCGGCGACCCGGGTGCCGACGAAGAAGCAGACCAGGGAGTGCGCGACCGCGCCGACGTCTATGTCGGGGTGGACGTCGGACTCCTTGACCGCGCTGGTGAGTTTGCGGGTGGCGAATTCCAGCCACTCGGTGAAGGGATGTCTGAGCGGTGGCCGCACGGTGACGTCCGCGGTGGCGAGGCGCAGGCCGGCGCGCGGGATCGGGCCGTCGACGGCGAGCCGGGCGATCGCGAACGTGGTGCGCATCAGGGCTTCCAGCGAGGAGTAGCCGCGGCTGTCCATCTCCCGCACCAACTGGTTCGAGGTGCGGGACTGGAGCTCCATGATGGCGTGCGCCAGGTCCTCCTTGGCGGCGAAGTGGAAGTAGAGCGCGCCCTTGGTGACCTTCGCGTGCTCGACGATCTCGCTCAGGCTGGTGGATTCGTAGCCGTGCCGGTCGAAAAGGTCGGCGGCGGCGGTGATCGTGGCACGGGTCTGCTCCGCGCGTAACTGCCTCGCCATCTACTCGACGCTCCTTCACGGCTCCATGTCGTGCACGGCACACGGCTTCGGGGCTTCACGGCCACCAAACCGACGGGGCATGCGGTTTGTTTCTCACCCCGTGCACACGATAGCTCACCGTGCGGCAAGGGGAGGCAACTGTGCGGACCTGGTGAGGCACTCGTACAACTCCCGCGTGCGACCACGCGAACAGGGTCGCGCAGTGCGCAAACGGACGAGATCGGAACACGCCCCTCCCTGGTGTTCGCGCCGGTTTCCGGAAGGGATGCGGACGGCCGGGCGACCATCGGTGATCGCCACAATACGAGCCGGACGGTTGGTTCTCAACGGCGCTCGGCACATCCGCAAAACGGACGAGCCGGTCGGTGCACCACACTTCGACCGGCCCTGTGATCAACCACACTGAACAGTGCGGCCCCGATTCCCGTACTCACCTCGGCAGAGCCCCTACCCGCGCCCGCCGAGGAGACTTCCCGATGACTCGGACGACCGCCCGCCTGAGAGTCGCGGCAGCCGCCACCGCGGCCCCGCTGCTGCTTCTGTCGTGGGCGGCGGGGTCCGCCCAGGCGCACGGCGCGCCCACCTATCCCGCCAGCCGGGCCTACGCCTGCTCCCCCAGCGGCGGGAGCGCCTCGACGGCGGTCTGCAAGGCGGCGATCGCGGCGAGCGGGCAGAACTTCGTCGCGTGGGACGACGTGCGGGTGGCGGGCGTCGACGGCCGGGACCGGCAGGTGATTCCGGACGGCAGGTTGTGCGGCGGCGGTCTGCCGGCGTACAAGGGGCTCGACCTGGCGCGCGCGGACTGGCCCGCGACCCGGCTGACTCCGGGCGCCCGGATCACGATGACGTACACCGCGACGATCGCGCACTCCGGCACCTTCAGGCTGTACCTGACGGAGCAGGGCTACGACCCGACGAAGCCGCTGAGCTGGTCCGACCTGCCCGCGCAGCCCTTCGCGGAGGTCAAGGACCCGGCGCTGACGAACGGGGCGTACCACTTCAGCGCGACACTGCCTGCCGACCGGACGGGCCGTCAGGTGCTGTACACGGTCTGGCAGACGAGCAGCACGCCGGACACGTACTACTCGTGCTCCGACGTGGTGTTCACGGCGAAGAAGGCCGCCGGGAAGGCCGCGGGGAAGAGCGCGCCGGCGGATGCGCAAAAGGGCGCGCAAAAGGGCGCGCAGAACGACGGCGGGGCGACGGCGGGTGCGAGGCCGGGGCCGGGTACGACGCCGGCTGCCGGGGCCTCGGCCGGCGCCGCCGGGGCACAGCGGACGGCGGCGGCGACCCCGGTCTCCCCAACGACCGGAACCACCGCCGCCGACAGCACTCCTGTGGCCTCCGACACGGACTCCGGTTCGGGTCCGTCGGCGCCACTGCTGGCGGGCGGCGCCGCCGCGGTGCTGGTGCTCACCGGCGGCGCCGCCCTGGCGTCACGTCTGCGTCGACGCTGACGCCCTGTGTCACACGGTCAGTTGACGAAGACGGCGGCGCCGTTGTCGCTGACCGGGGCGTACTTGGCGGTGAAGTAGCCGGCGGAGGGGCAGAGGATGGAGCCGGAGGACTTCGTGAACGCCTGGTTGCTGAAGGCGAGGCTGTTGTCGGTGTTGGAGCTGGTACCGGCCAGGCTCGGGGCCTGGTAGACGCAGGTGATGCTGCCCAGGAGGGTGGTCAGCTTCACCGTGGTCTGGATGGTCGAGCCGCTCGGCGGGGTGACCGCGACCGTGCCGTCCGAGGAGACGGCGGTGGTGTACGGCAGGTTGTTGACCGTGATGCTGGAGACGCCGGTCACACCGGTCACGTTGCTGGTGCAGTTGCTGAAGGTCTGCGCGGTGGCCGACTCGGTGGCGGTGCCGGAGGCGGCCGGGTTGTCCGTGACCGTCGCGGTGAAGGTCGAGGCCGCACAGGTGATGCCGCTGGTGCTGGTGGCGCTGGAGTAGAGCGTGGCGGTGGTGCCGCTGGCCAGCGCCGCGGTGAGGGTGTCGCCGACCGCGACGGCGGTGCCGCCGGCGCTGCCGGTGGTGAGCACGGCGCCGTCGGCGGAGGCCGGAACGGTGGCGGCGACCGAGAGGGCGACGACGGTACCGGCGAGGGCGAGGAGGGATCGCGTACGCATGCGGGTTTGCCTCTTTCTTTGGGGGACTTGCGTGAGGTGAGGTGGGGGGTGTGAAAGGCGCGCGGACAGCGCCGGCCGTTGCCGGCTCGTCACGCCTTCTCCGTACGTGACGGGCCGGCAACGGCGGTCGGGCCGGACACCGGCCGAAAGCCTGGGGGGGTTAGGCCTCCGACCGGGCCGGTCATAGGCGTTCGGGCACGGCCCCTGGGGGGAAGCGACCGTGCCGACGCCGCTGATCGGAGCGGTGATCGAAGAGGCCGGGAAGCGGTCGATGCCGCTCGGCGGGTCCGGCGCCACGGACCCGAAGGAAACAGGGAGAGTTGTAGACCTGATTGCTCGTCAACGTCAAGACCGATCAAGGAAGTTGGGCAATCGATCAAGGGAATGCATGGTCGCGACACGACTGACGCGAATTCAACACTCTTTTTTCACAACTGTCTTGACCCTGAAAAGTAACCGCCGGTAACTTTCGGCTTGGCTACTGCTGCGTAACGAGAAAGCCCTTGCACCCGCCGGGAGTTGCGAGGAGGCGTGCGCGGCAGCCGCTGTCCGCGCCAGGACAACGTGCCGCTGAAGCCCAACCCGCGTGACTAATGCATGGGAGCAGACATGGCCGAGTCCCCGGACGTTCCGTCCGCCGACAACACGCCTGAGAACCCGGGAAGCGGTTCTCTTTCCGCAACACCAGACACCACCGGGGACACCGGGGGGACACCGAGACGGGGTCGGGTCCGGGCACGCCGGGCCGCCGTGATGGCCGTGCCGGCCACCGTGGCCCTCGCCGGCCTCGCGGTCCTGACCGCCCAGGGGGCGCTGGGAGTACAGCTGTCCATCTCCGGCATGCCGTTCACGGTCACCGCGACCAATCTGCACGGAACCGGGTTCGAGCAGTTCGGCAACCTCGACACCATGGCCGACGGCAGCCCCAACACCGGCGACACCGGCGGCCAGGTGCTGGTCGTGACCTCCGCCATCAAGGAGGCCACGCTCACCAAGCTCTGCCAGAGCGTCGACCTCGGCGGCACCAACCTGAAGATCACTGCAGGCAGCGGCGCGAACAAGGTGGAAGCCACCGACCTCACCACCGACTCGACCGAGCTGACGGGCGACGCGTCGTTCCACGGCATCGAGATCGGCAACGACGCCAGCACGCTGAACAAGGCCGGCGTGCAGGGCCGGATCGGCGTCTTCGGCCAGCAGGCTGACACCGTGGACATCGGTAACCTGCGCCAGACCAACTACCAGACCACGGCAGGCGTGTTCACGCTTCCCGGACTGAAACTCAGCTTCAGCGACACGGGTTGCTGATGTCCGGCACAGACACTCCACATCAGGGGTGGCGGCCCGCCTTCCGCGGTTGGCGGGCCCGTCGGCCGTTCTGGGGCGGGCTGCTGCTCGCCCTGGGCGGCGGGTGGATCCTGCTCACCGAAAAGGCCTCGCTGAAGGTCGTCGTACATATAGGTATGCAGGGCGTGGCGGGCTATCTGCTGCCTACGTTGATGCTGCTGTGCGGCCTGCTGACCCTCTTCAGCCCCTCGCAGCGGCTCTTCTACTCCATCGTCGGTCTCCTGTGCTCCCTGGGCACCTGGGTCACCTCCAACCTGGGCGGCTTCTTCGTCGGCCTCATCCTCGGGGTCGTCGGCAGCTGCATGATCTTCGGCTGGCTGCCGGACCAGGAACCGCGGGTGAGCCGGCGCAAGCGGCGCAAGGCAGCGCGGGTCGCCGCGCAGCAGGCGCAGGGTTTCGGGGAAGGTGCGGGAGAGCCTGCCTGAAGCAACCGGAAGAGGCGGACCGACGAGTTACGGTCCGCCTCTTCCGTGTGCGCGGGGGCCGGCACGGCCGACCGGAGGAGGGCGATGGTCTTTCTCCGTCCACGTGCAGGGGGAAGCCACCCGCAGGCGACGTCACGGACCGAGCGGGACCACGGACGCGGCCGGTCCGAGTACGCCGTCGGGGAGCTCGGACCTCTCGGCCGTCCCGTCGGCCACCCCGACCAGGAACGCGAGCATGCCGCCCGCGCACTCCCACCAGGCGCCGTTTCGCCCGCTGGCGACCACCGGCCACTGCTGCGGATCCGGCCCGACCGTACGCCAGTAGAAGACATCCCCTTCGAGCGACTCACCCCACGGCAGCAGCCCTCCCGGCTCCGGGTAGGCCGTGTACTCCTCGGTGTCGCCGGACTCCTCCAGATCCCGTAGGACTTCGAGGCCGTACCGCACCCCTTCGACGAACTCCTCCTCCCGTCCGGGCGCCGGACTCCAGATCCGGAGGAACTCGTCGATCTCGACCGGGGGGTAGACCTCGGCGAACTCCTTGAAGTCCGCCGGCAGACCAATGCCCAGGGAGCGCTCCAGGGCGGCCCAGTCGACCCGGCGGGGCGACGCCGGACGCACCGCCCGCAGCCCACGGATCGTGCCTTCGAGGTCCGAAAGGTTCAGCATGTGTCCTGCCAGCTTGAGTTGTTCTCCACTGTCACGTCGAACAGCGGTCCTGCCTTGGTAGTGGCCGTCATGTGTATTCCGGTGGGTATGGGGTTCGTGTCGTCGGAGTACTCAAGGGTCGCGGAATACTGGACCCAGTTGCCCTGCTTGAGTTGCGCCTCCATCCTCTTCTCACACCGCCGCATGCCGCTCTTGTTCATACGGTCGTATCCGGTGAAGAGGTTCTCGGACTTCGGTGCCCCGTTGAACTGGTCACCGATGATGTGGGTCTTGTTGTAGGTCGCCCTTCCCGGGCCGAGGCTGTTCGTGGGGCCGTCCGGGAACCCGGCCACGGGGACAGAGGCTATGCTGTCCCGTTTACTGCCGCTGGGTTTCAGGTCCGATGGGCAGATCAACGCGGTCGCCCCTTGGGCCCGGTTCTCCGCGTCGAGGTCCTCGTACTGGTAGCGGATGTCACGCGGCACGTTGCCGCACTGGCTGTCCTCGTCGGTCCCCGTCCCATTGCCGCCGGCGCCGTTCGTGGCCGTGGCGACGTCCGTGTCCGTGGCCGCCGACGAGCTGACCGCCTGGTGCGCGGCGGCCGCTGCCGCGTCCTCGTCCGGGGTGGTGCCGATGACCGGGGTGGTGTTGACGCCGCCGAGGTTCTGGTTCTTGGGGCGGGTGGGGATGCCGTGGGCGCCGCAGTCGTCGTCCGCCGAGGCGGCGAGGACGAGACCGAAGAGGAGTTCCTCTGCACCGGCCCCTGCGAGTTCCTCCCAGATGACGTCGCCGGCCGCCTCCAGCCCCTCGGCGGCGGCAGCCCCGCCACCCGCGGAACTCGCGGCGCCGTAGCCGTAGGTCAGCGCGCCGCCGAGAGCGACTCCGTAGTAGAGGGACGAGTAGCCCCCGGACGAGCCGTAGGAGCCGTACGAGTTGCCGTAGGAGACGCTGTACGAACCCGAGTCCGAGCCCGAACCGTGGCCGCCCGAACGACCCGACGGCTCCCAGTTCATGGCGTCGTTGAACTCGTTCTCGAACTGCCGCTCCTGATCGGCGATCTGCTGCTGCAGGGCCCGCTCGTCGGCCTCGTTCTGGGCCATCCTCCGGGCGTTCTCGCGCTCCCAGGCCTTGTGCTGGTCCTGGGAGTACTTCTCCATCCGGTCCCAGGCGCCCGCCTGCCACTGCTTGAGATAGGCCTGCTGCGCCTCGTACGCCTCCTCCTGGGCCTTGATGTCGTCGCTGGTGCAGGCGTCGTGGCCGGAGGTGTCCGTGGCGTCGAGCGGGTCGTCGTTGCCGTACGCGTACGGGTTGGCGTCGACGGCCGGGGTGGGCGGGTTGCTCACCGTGTCGGCGCTGGTGAAGTCGCCGTTGGCCGGGTTGTACCAGCGGGCGGCCGCGTTGACGTAGCCCGTGGCCGGGTCGGTCCAGCCGGACTGGTAGCCCAGGTCGCTCCGGCTGCCCGTGGTCGCGGTGGGCGTTCCGTAGGGGTCGTAGGCGGTGGAGCCGGTGAGCGCGGTGCCGGTGGCCGTGAAGGTGCCGGTGACGTCACCGTGACTGTTGGTCAGGGCGAGGCCGGCGCCGGTACCGTCGGCCGCGCTCACCGCGAGCACACCGTCGTCCCCGTCCCGGGCGAACTTCTGGGTACCGTCGGAGACGGGGTTGTTGGTGCCGTCGGCGTAGCTGAAGGCGGCACTGCGACCGCCCGAGCTCGCGGTGGCCAGCCGGCCCAGACCGTCGTAGCTGTAGGTGCCGCCGCTACCGATGGCGGTCAGCTCGTCGAAGGCGTCGGAGGTGTAGGTGGTGGTTGAGCCACCGGAGCTGACGCTCGACGTCGTTCCGCGCGCGGTATAGGCGTACGTGGTGGTGGCTGACCCGCTGGTGACGGAGGTCAGTTCGTTGCGGGCGTTGTACGTGGCGGTGGCGGCACCGGCGCTGGTGCGGTTGCCGTTGGCGTCGTAGCCGTAGTTGGTGGTGGCCGAGCCGGTGGCCGCGGACTTCAGACGGCCGGCGTAGTCGTAGTCGTAGGTGCTGGTGCCGGAGCCCGCCGTGCCGGTGGTGGTCTGGGTGGCGATCTGGCCGTCGGCGTTGTACGTGTACGCGACCGACGCCTCCGTGGTCCCCGAGGGGGTCTTCAGGACATCGGAGGAGAGCTGGTGGGAGGCGTTGTAGTCGTAGGACCTGGTCGCGCCGCCCGAGCCGTAGGTGACGGACTTGGTCTGACCGAGCTGGTTGTAGGTGAGCGTGGCCGTGGTGCCGGTCAGCGGATCCGTCTCGCTGTTGACCCGGCCGTCGGCGTCGTAGCCGAAGGCGGCGGTGCCGGTGGCGTCGGTACGGGTTGCGATGTCGCCGTCGGAGTCGTAGCCGTAGCTCGCGGTACCGCCAGGGCCGGCCATGGTGAGGAGCAGGCCGCGGTCGTCGTAGGCGAAGATGTCGGTGCCGGTCGGCGCGGAGACGGAGGTGAGACGGCCGTCGTCGTCGTAGCCGAAGGAGCGGGCCGCTGTGGCGGCCTCGGCACCGGTGCCGGACTCGGCGGTCAGCAGGCCGTTCTCGTCGTGGGTCTCGGTGATCGTCACTCCGCCCGGGCGGGTGAGCGTGTGCTGGTTGCCGTCGGCGTCGTAGGAGAAGGTCGTGGTGCGGTCGGCAGCCGAGGTGAGACCGGTGACGCTGGGAGCGATGCTTTTCTCCTGCAGCCCCAGCGGATTGTACGTGTAGGAGGTCGCGTTCTTGTCGGCGTCGGTGTAGCGGGTCTCGTTGCCCGCGGCGTCATAGCCGAAGGAGGTCGTGATCGAGGTGGTGGCGTCCACGGGCTGGGTCTGGCTGACGGTCCGGTTCAGTGCGTCGAAGGTCGCGGTGGTGGTGTGCTGCCGGGCGTCGGTGGCCGAGGTCTGGTTGCCCGCCGCGTCGTAGCCGTACGAGGTGGAGCTGAGGGTGGCGCCGTTCGCGTCGAGTCGAGCGGCCGAGACGAGCCGCTCCGCCTGGTCGTAGCCCTGTGTGGTCGCCGTGGAGTCGGGGGCGGTCGTCTTGGTGACCTGCCCGGCCACGTCGTACGCGTACGAAGTGGTGTTGTGCAACGAGTCCGTGACGGTGCTGATCTCGCCGAGCGCGTCGTAGCCCGCGGTCGCCGTGTTGCCCAGTGGGTCCTCGATCGAGGTGAGGTCACCGAGGCCGTCGTAGCCGTACTTCGTCGTGTAGGCCGCCGGGGTGGGCCTGCGCTCCACCTGGGTGCTGGTGGCCTCGCGGCCGAGCGCGTCGTAGGTCGCCTCGGTCCTGGCGCCCGTCGGGTCGGTGGTGTTCAGCACCTCGCCGTCGGTGTCGTAGCCGACGTGGGTGACCAGGCCGCCCGGCAGGGTCTGCTGGACGCGGTCGCCGAGCTGGTCGTAGACGTACGACGCGGTGTGGTTCAGCGGGTCGGTCTCGGTGTGGACGTCGCCGAGCGCGTCGTACGTGTAGGACGTGGTCGGGGTGACGGTGCCGGAGCCGTCCGGTGGGGTGTACGCCGGCTGGGAGACGGCCTGGACACGGCCGTCGAGGTCGTAGGTGGTGGTGACGATGTTGCCGTCGGCGTCGTCGGTCTCGACCGGTTCGCCGAAGGTGTCGTAGCCCGACTTCGCGATCGCCACGGTCTGCTGGGCGGCGCCCCCGCCGGTCTCGGTGCTGACGGGCGGCGAGGACGTGGTGGTGAGCCGGCCGTCCTCGTCGTAGGCGTAGGTGGTGGTGTACGCGGACGCGGTGGCACCGGCGGCGTTGCCGCGTGCGTCGGTCATCGTGACCGGCAGGCCGCGCTGGTCGTAGGTCCAGCTGGTGGTCAGCGGCGCGGAGCCCGCGGTGGCGGCCGCCGAGGTGTGCAGCGCGGCGGCCTCGGTGGCGGACAGGACGCGGTTGTACGTCTGGACGTTGCTCACCGAGCCGTTGAAGTACTGGGCGGCCGCGCCGGCGGTGTAGCCCCGGCCGATGACGAACGCCCCGGAGCTCGCGATCGGTGTGGTGTCCGTCGCGGTGTTCTGGGCGGTGCCGTTGACGTAGAGCGTCATCTTGCCGCTGCTCGCGTCGTACGTGCCGACCAGGTGGGTCCAGGTGTTGAGGGTGGGGGCGGCGGTGGAGGTGGCACCGGCGAGGGTCGGGGACGCGACGTCGGTGGTGGCCCGGTCGAACGCCCACCGGCCCGCGGTCGGGTTGTAGTCGAGCGAGAACCCGGCGGCCTGGGTGCCCTGTTGGGCCAGGACCGTCTGCCAGGTGCCGGTCGGAGTGCTGGTGATCTTCGCCCAGGCGGACACCGAGAAGCTCTTCGTGGTGTCGACCACCGGGCCGCCGGTGGCGATCTGTCCGGCCCCGGCGAAGACGGCGGAGCCGCCGTTCTCCGTCGACCAGCTCGTCGAGGCGTTCGGTGTCCCGGCGTTCCCGGCGCCGGAGTGGTCACCGGCGGAGGGGCTCTCACCGTCGTCGAGCTTCCACCAGCCGGCCGCGCCCACCGTGACCGGGGACTCTCCGGTGGTGGTGGAGGAGGTGTAGAGCTGGCTGATCTCGTTCTGCTTGAGTTCGCGCCCGTACAGCTGGACGTCGCGGACCCGGCCCGCGAACCAGTTGACCGAGGCACCGGCGGCCTTGCCCCGGCCGATCGCCACGCCCGAGGTGCTGGCCATCGGGGTGGGGTCGGTCGCGAGGGTGCAGTTCTGGCAGATGCCGCTGACCTCGACGTCGTTGACGTACAGGCTCATGTTGCCGAGCGCGTCCATGATGCCGACCAGGTGGGTCCAGGTGCCCGCGGTGGCCGGAGTGGGGTCGCCGGCGACGTAGTTGGTGGCCGTGCTGGTGTCGTTGCTCGCTCGGACGAACGCCCAGGACTTGGTGGTGTGGTTGTACTCCAGCTGGAAGGCGCTGTTCTGGGCGCCCTGCTGACTGACGACCGTGAAGTCCTTGGTGGTGCTGGTGGCACTCAGGTAGGCCCACGCCGAGACGGAGAAGGCCTTGGTGGTGTCCACGACGGGGGTGCCGCTGGTGAGGATGGCGCCCGAAGAGCCGTTGAACGACGTGTAGTTGCTGCCGGGCGGCCCCCATGAGGTGCCGGTGGACGGCGTGCCGGTGAAGCCGTTGCCCGAGGAGTCGGCGGCGCCGACCGCGCCCTCGTTGAGCGGCCAGTAACCGGTCGGACCCGTGGTGTCGGTCCGTACGGTCTGGGCGATCCGGCGCCCGGCGGCATCGTAGGAGTAGCCGATCTGCCGGGTCTGGCCGCCGCCGGTGAGGATGCGGGACAGGACGTTGTCGTCCGGGTCGAAGCTGTTGACGGTGATCCGGTTGACGCCGGACGGGTCGACCACGGTCTTGGCGGTCCGGTCCGCGGCGTCCACGGTGTACTGGGTCTGCTTGAGGCAGGCCGTGCCGGACCAGACGTCGCACTCCCACGTCATGTTGCCGGCGGCGTCGTAGTCGTAGGCCTTGGTGGTCGTCGCGATGGACGTGCCGGAGGCGTCGGTCCGGGACTGGAGCAGGTTGTCGTCGAAGTAGCTGTAGGCGGTGGTCCGGCCCATGGAGTCGGTGACGGACGCGAGCCGCCCCGCCGGGTCGTAGGCCCGGGACTCCACGACCAGGTCGGTCGGGTCGGAGGGGGCGGTCGGGTCGCCGATCCAGCCGAGCAGGGTGGTGGTGAGCAGCTGGCCGGTCGGCGAGTAGGCGTAGCGGTAGGTGGTGCCGGCCGGGTTCGTCTCGGTCGTCCGGCGGCCGAAGGTGTCGTACGTGTACGCGGTGACCTGACCTGCCGGGTCGGTGACGGTCTTGACGCGGTCGTTGTCGTCGTACACGTAGGTCGTGGCGCGGGTGGCGTCGTTGCCGGTGGTGTCGGCGGTCGACGTGCCGGTCAGGTCACCGTCGGCGTCGTAGGTGTAGGTCGTCTTCGGGGTGTGGGTGACGCCCCTGACCGCGTCGGTGGTCGCCGGGCCGGTCTCGGTCACGGTGCGGCCCAGCGGGTCATAGGTGTACTTCGTCTGCGCACCGCCTGTCAGCGCGCCGGTGGAAGAGAGTGTCGCGGGGTAGGTGTCGGAGCTGACCACCTTGGTGGTGAGATGGCCGAGGGTGTCGTTCAGGTAGTAGGTGACCTGGCCGGACGGGGCCGTCTCGCTGCAGACCTTCCCCAGGTGGTCGGTGCCGCAGTAGTGGTAGCGGGTGACCCTGCCGCTCGGGTCGGTGACCGTGGCGAGCATCCCGTACACCTCGGTGTACGCGACGCCGGTGTAGTCCGTGAAGGTCTCGTGGTCGTTGTAGTACGTGTACCTGGTCTTGCGGCCGTTCGGGTAGTCCGGCGTCGGGGGCGTGGTGACGGAGGCCAGGGCGCCGAACGGGGTGTAGGTGTAGGCCGTCCGGTAGGCCGGGTTGGCGGTGCCGGTCGCGCCGGAGCGGGCGTCGGCCGCGTAGAGGACCTTGCCGTTGAGCGGGTCCATCGGGTCGGCCGCGTTGGTGTGGTAGCTGAAGTACGAGGTCTGGCAGGAGTTCACCTGACGGCAGGTCGTCGTCGCGAGGACGTTGCCGTACGCGTCGTGCCGGCGGCTGGTCGAGTGCCCGTCGGGGTCGGTGACGGCGTCCTGGAAGCCGAGGGAGTCGTAGGCGTACGTCGTCCGGCCGCCGCCCGCGTCGGTGACGGAGGTGGTGCGGTTCCCGTTGGACGGGTCGAAGGTGTACGTCTCGGTGTGCTGCGCCGGGTCGGTGACCGTCAGCACGGTCGACGGCATGAGCAGGGTGGCCGAGCCCTTGGCCGTGTACAGCCCGAGCGGGGCCTCCACGCTGCTCTGGCCGAGGTCGGTCTGGTAGATGCCGACCTGGCCGATCTCGCCGCTGAAGTACCCCTGCGCGTTGGTGGGCGGCTTCGGCCAGGATCCGGCGACGTATCCGGCGCCGACGCTCACCGTGGTCTCGCCCCAGGTCTTCACCTGACCCGCGATGGACTTGCCGGTGCGGGTGGCCTGGCTCTGTCCGTCGAGCCACAGGGTCTGACCGGTGCCGCTCGCGGTCATCACGACCAGGTGCCAGTTGCCGTCGTTGACCGCCGCCTTGGAGGCCATCGGGGAGAGGGTGCCGTCCCAGAACTGGCCGTGCAGCAGCCCGTCGGTGCCGATGTAGAGGGCCGGGGTGTAGCTGGTGGGCACCGAGCCGACCGGAGCGTTCTGGTACGAGAGGAGGACGCCGCCGGCCTGCTTGGTGTTGAACCAGAGGGCGACGGAGGCGGTTCCACTGCTGTCGTCGAGGGCTCCGGCGGGCAGCGACAGGGAGGAGTCGGTGCCGTTGAAACCGGCCGCGGTGTCCCCGCCGGGGCCGAAGATGCCGGGTTCGCCGAGCATGACGTCGTTGTAGATGCCGTCGGACGCGCCGCCGGCCGGCTTGTCGACGCCGTACTGGTCGGCGGCGGTGAGGCCGGACGACTCGGTCATCGGGTAGTCGTGGGCGGGCCGGGTGCCCCGGACGGCGCCGTAGTAGTAGTCGTTGCTGCCGGTGGTGACCGGGGTGGCCAGCTGGTAGGTGCCGCCGTCGGCGTCGGTGACGGAGGAGGCGCGGTCGGTCAGCGCGTCGTAGCCGACGGCGAGCGCGGTCTTGCCGGAGGGCAGGGTGGTGCCGGTCAGTTCGCGGGAGGCGAGGGTGGCGGAGGCGTACTCCTGCTGGACGGCGGGCAGGCCGAGCGGGTGCTGGAGGAAGGAGACGTCCTCGATCTGGCCGTTGAACCAGCCCAGCGCGTTGCCTGACGGGATCGACGGCCAGGACCCGGCGAGTTCGCCCGCACCGACAGTGGTGTAGGGCTGGCCGCTCACGGCGATGGTGCTGCCGGTGCGGGTGGCGACCTGGGCGCCGTCGAGGAACAGGGTCTGGCTGGTGCGGGCCCCCGACAGCACCACGTAGTGCCACTTGCCGTCGTTGACGGCCGCCGGCGACGCCATCGGCGTGGCCTTGCCGTCCCAGAACTCGGCATGGAGCTTGCCGTCGGTGCCGATGTAGACCGACGGGGTGTAGTTCGCGGAGACGGCGGTACCGGGCTTTCCGCTCTGGTACGAGAAGAGCGTCCCGCCCGCCTGCGTGGTCCTGAACCACATGGCGACCGCGAGGTTGCTCGCGTTGGCCGGCAGGCTGTCGGGCAGCGCCAGGTAGGAGCTGGTGCCGTTGAAGGAGGCAGCGGTGGCGGGGGTGCCGGCCAGCGGGCCCGCCTGGCCGAACGTGAGGTTGGCGGCGGTGGCGTCGGTGGTGCCCTCGTTGGCGACGACACCGTCCCTGGCGGTGGCCGAGCCGGTCGCGTCGCCGAGTCGCCAGTAGTCCGTGGGGTTGGAGTCCATGACCATCGAGGCGAAGTGCGATCCGGAGGCGGCGCCCGAGGTGTAGCTGTACTGGGTGCAGGCCGTCGCGGTGGTGCTGCTGGAGTCGGGCGGGCAGACCGAGGTGAGGTCGCCTGCGGAGTCGTAGCCGTACGTCCACGGGTTGCGGGTGGTCGCGAACAGGCCCGGCTTGGAGGTGACCTTGTCGACGTGCGGGACGTTCTTGACGGTGCCGTCCGAGGCGGTGACCTGCTGGACGCCCCAGGTGAGCTGGAGCGTGACGGGCATGTCGGCCGTGTTGTGGTCTCCGGAGTTGTACCCGTTGTCCTGGTCCAGGTTGTAGCCGAACCCCGTCGGCTCCTCGGGCTTGATGGTGCTGCCGTCCGGCAGGGTGAGGGTGACGGGCGTCCACTGGACGTCCAGGCCGTGACCGTCGCGGTTTCCGTACTGGGTCAGCCCCCAGTAGGTCTGGCCGGTGACGGGATCGGTGACCTGGTTCGTGAAGAAGTACCGCGTGCCCGACTTCTCCGTCAGCATGAAGCCGGAGGTGCCGTAGCCGTCCGCCGGTGGGGACAGGACGGCGTAGTCGCCGGCCGGCGGGCTGTAGGTGCCGTCGCCGTTCGCGCCGAACCGTTCCTGGCGGCCGTCCGCCAGGGTGATCACGACGTTGCCCGAACCGTCCGCGTCCTCGGTGGCGCGCATGTCCAGCAACGACGACCAGCCCGCGCCGAACGCCTTGAAGACGCCGGGGTCGAGGCTGTTGTACGTGCGCTGGACGCTGAGCGTCGGGCCGTCGGACGGGCCCGGGACGGTCGCGTCGGTGGTCTGGGTCGAGTAGTCGCCGAGCTGCGGGTCGACGCCCTTGACGGTCGCGTCGTACGGGGCCGCGCCGAGGTGTGCGGTGACGAGCGGCTGGGGCGCGGCCGGGATGGTGAAGTAGTCGGGCGCGGACCACAGCGAGGCGGCGTTGCCGTCGCTGACCTGGGCGGTCCAGTAGAACGTCTTGCCGTAGGCGAGCTTGCCCGCCGGGACGGTCCACACCGGCGTGGTCAGCGAGCCCGAACTGGCCAGGGCGGTCGTCGAGCCGTCGGCGTAGACGTTGAACGAGTAACTGAGTCCGGTGCCCGGGTAGTTGTCGGGGTCGTGCGCGGTCACGGCCAGCGTCGGGGTGAGGCTGAACACCGAGCCGTTGTTGCCCGGCGTGAACGTGTCGATGATCGGCGGGTTGTTGACGACCGGCAGCGAGTAACAGGTCTGCGGGACACCGTAGGTGGAGAACAGCGTCCCGTTGTAGGACATGTCCCAGCAGATGAGGTACGTCTTGCCGGCCGTCAGTGCGGGGATCGACGCGGTGACGGTGACCGGTTTGTTCGGTGCGACCGTCGAGGGCATCGCCGCCGGGGTCGCGGCGGGGCTGGTGAGCAGGGTGCGGGTGGTGCCGGAGACCGTGTAGAGCTGGTACGAGAGTTTGTAGCCGTTGGTCGGTGTCCAGGTGGCAGTGCCACGGTTCTGGACGGTGACCTTGCCCCAGCCGGGCTGGTTGTTCCACGGCGAGGCGTAGCTGACCTCGGAGTAGGAGGCCCCGGCACCGTTGGGCGTGTACTCGATCGCCAGGTAGGGGTCGTCGGCGTAGAACTCCTTGGCGGCCGCCGCGGTGGACGCCGCGCTGAGCCGCAGACCGTAGTTGGCCGCCCAGCCGTGCGCCCAGTTCATGACCGTCCTGGTGTCGAGGCTGATGCCCTCCCACTGACGGCCGTTGGAGCAGTCGGTGCCGGCCGCGAAGGCGGCGGTGCCGATCTGCGCGCCGGCCGCGGGCCCGGGGTAGGTGTCGATCTTCGCCGGGTCCCAGGATGCGGAGACGGGAGCGACGTTCACCGCCTCGGCCGAGCACGCGCCGGTGGTGTCCAGGCCGGAGTACTCGGTGTCCAGCCAGAGCGTCGAGTTGACGACGTAGTCGTTGGCGAACTGGGTGCCGAAGCCGCTGAACTGGAGGAAGGAGTTGTAGTCGTGGCTCTGGTACTTGCCGACGTACAGCTGCCCGTTGCCGTGGAAGTTCTGGGTGACGCCGGACTCGACGTAGGTCGAGGAGGAGGCGTTGGCCTGACCGGTCGGGTTGCCCGCGGCGGACGCGGTCCGGTAGGAGGCCGTGGAGGCCGTTCCCGGGGCCGCGGCATGGGCCGCGGTACGGGTGCCGGAGGCGTCGGCGGGGATGCGTGCCCAGGTGCCGTCGGACTTGCGGTAGTTGACGGGGTGGGTGTGGATCTGGGCGGTGTAGGTGCCGTCGGCGTTCTTGAAGACGGTCGTGGTGGCGGTGTCGAGCCTCGGCTGCTCCACGCTGGTGGACGCGACAAAGCCCCGATGCCTCGTCGTCGCCGGTGCGGCGACGGGCTTCGGGGCTCTGTGGATCCGGCTGCCGGAGTTCACCGGGACGCTCTTCGCACCGTGGGGCTTGTAGGACCCGACCGCGCCCTTGACCCGGCCGGGCCCGGAGCCGGGCAGCGAGGTCGCGGCTCTGCTCCTGGTCGCCGAGGCCGGGACCGCGTGCTTCTTGCCCGCGGCGGTGCCGGTCTGCTGCCGTGGGGTGGCGGGCGCGGCCGCCGTTGCCGGTAACGCCTGGGCGGCCTGGCCGCCCTGCACGCCGATCAGCGCGGCGACCGCGACCAACGCCGTCGCTCTCAGTGCCGTCGGCACATGCCGGACGGATCTCCACAAACGGCCCGTCATCGTTGCCCCCCGTGATGCCCCACATCCAACTCCGGACAGCCGGATCTTCTATCAGCGCGGCGACGTCCGGGGACAGCCGTATATCCCGGGCCATTGGCACCAAAGACCGGCATTGCGCGCCAGGGTTGACCGGTACATTGCAAGTCCTTGTGTCTTTCCTGGCCAACTTGCGCCCCACACTTTCCAGTTGCGGAGGAAGGCTGCTCTCACAGGACATCAGAGGGGCTGCGGGGGCAGATGGGACGGGGACAGTCGGGCGCGTTACGAGCCTGCGCATACGTCGGCCTGCCACTGCTGCTCCTGCTGGGCACCGCACCCGCGGCCACCGCCCGGCAGTCCGCGGCGCCCACCCCACTCGGCGCCGAATGGCCGCTGGATGCCCGGCACTTCGACGCCGCCCGGATCTGGCGGCTCAGTCAGGGGGCCGGCGTCACGGTCGCGGTGGTCGACACCGGGGTGAACGCCCGGCACCCCGACCTGGCGGGCCGGGTCCTGCCCGGTGCCGATGTCACCGGCCAGGCCACCGACGGCCGGGTCGACGTCTCGACCGACTCGCACGGCACCTCGGTCGCCGGGGTCATCGCCGGCAGCGGCGGCAAGGGCATGGCCGGGCTGGCCCCCCGGGCGACGGTGCTCCCGGTCCGGGTCAGCGCCGACAACGCCGCGGATCCGCTGGCCCTCGCCCGGGGCATCGTCTACGCCGCCGACCACGGGGCCTCGGTCATCAACATCTCGATGGTGACCACCGACCCCGACCCGCAGATCCGGGACGCGGTCACCTACGCCCGTCGCCACGACGCCGTCGTGGTCGCGGCGGCGGGCAACGACGGCCTGACGGGAAACCCGGTGGGATATCCGGCCGCGTTCCCCGGAGTGGTCGCCGTCTCCGGCACCACCCGGGCCGGCGGCTTCTGGGCCTCCGGTGAGTCGGGTTCCTACATCGCGCTGGCCGCCCCGGCGGTGGGCATCTACTCGACGCGGAACAGCGGCGGCTACCTCACCAAGGACGGAACCAGCTACTCCGCCCCGTATGTCGCCGCGGCCGCCGCGCTGCTGCGGTCCGCGTATCCGAAGGAGCGCGCCGGGCAGATCATCGCCCGGCTCATCAGCACCGCCGACCGCCCCGGCGGGAGCTCCGGCCGTGACGACCGCTTCGGCTACGGCGTCGTCGATCCCCTGAAGGCCCTGGGCGCACCGGCACCGGCCGCCACCGCCGATCCGCTGCTCACCGCGGCCGGGAGCGGCGCCCCGAAGGCAGCCGGCAGCTCGGCAGACACCACGGGCGGCGTTCCCGGCGGCACCGTCGCGGTCATCGGCGCCGTGGCGGGGGTGGTCGCCGCCGGGGCGGGCGGCCTCCTCGTCCGCCGCCGCTCCCGCCGTCGTACGTGATCCCCAGGAGGAACCTGATCAGCATGCGGCTCCCGGCTCTCCCCGCGCGCCCCCTGCACCGCCTCGCCGGTCTGGTGCGCGGCCATCCGGTCATCGCGGCGGTCACGGCCGCCGCCCTGCTGGCGGTCCTGTCACTCGCCGTGCTGCTGCCGGGAGACGGGAGCACGCAGCCCCGGGCCGCCAACGTCTCCCGCAATTTCCGGGCGTGTCTGCTCGTCTCCCCCGCGGGGGCCACGGACGCCCGGCTCAGTCAGGCGTCCTGGCGGGGCATGCAGGACGCGGCGCGCTCCGGCGGGGTCAACGCGCAGCGGTTCCCGGCCCCCACCGTCGACGCCAAGGCGGCGCTGCCGTACTTCAACGGCGCCGTGCAGCACCACTGCCGGCTGATCGTCACCGTCGGCACCGGCATGAGGCCGGCGACCGAGGCCGCGGCCCGCGCCAATCCGCACCAGGAGTTCGTGATCATCGGCGCCGCCCCGGCACGCCCGCACATCGCGGCCATCGCCGCGCCGGACGACCCGGGGAAGGACCAGGCCGAGGAGGACCTGGCCGACAAGGTCAGCGCCTTCATCGCCGCCAGGCGCTGACCACCCGAAGCGGACGGCCGGAGCCGGCCGGCAGCCGAAGCCGACGGCCGGACCAGGAGGCCGGAGCCCACGGCCGACGCCGACGGCCGACGCCGACGAGCAGAACCCGCGCCCGAAGCCGACGGCCGGACCAGGAGGCCGGAGGGCCCAAGGAGCCGGCGGCCGGAGTCGGGCGGCGGCGTGACGCCCTGCCCTGCGGGTGAGCGGTCCAGGGGACGCCCGGACCGGTCATCCCACACGCGTAGGAGACCCGTGAGGCACGGGGCCGGATGGCGTCAGATCGTGGTCGCGGTCGGCTCGCCGACCGTCCTGGCCTCCGGCTGCACGGGGGCGGCGGCCGGCTCCGCCGCCATCTGGACCGCCGTCGGCTCCACCGGCGCCGCCGCGGCCGCGTCGTCGCTCTTCATGGCCTTCGCCTCGCTCTTCAGGATGCGCATCGACTTGCCCAGGGCCCGGGCGGTGTCGGGCAGCTTCCGGGAACCGAAGAGCACGATGAAGACGATCGCCACGATCAGCAGGTGCCAGGGTTCGAGTCCGTTGCGGAGCATGACCGCCCCCTCCCATTCTCACGTTGTCTCGTGCCGACGGAGAGTGCTTCACGCGCCTCGGCCGGGCAGCGACGATTGCTACGTTGCGCAACTGTACAACCCACTTGGAAAACAGTGGTCAAACCCGACCCAACGAGTGTTCCCGCCGTCGTGGCCGTCCCGTCCACCGCGTCGAGGACCCGCCGTGACTCGCCCGGGTCGAAGCGACCCGTCACGGGCCGCGGGGACAGCTCAGGACGCGGGAACTTATCGGCCGCCGAGCAGGTTTCTACGGTGTTGGAGAAGTAATTTCTTGGCAAGCAGGTCTCCAACCGACCGAGGAGTGAGTGCGCATGGCCCTGTGGGACCGCATCAAGGAGTCCGCGACGCAGATGCAGACCCAGCTCGTTTCGAAGAAGAACGACCTGAAGAGCGGTGCGTTCCGCGACGCGAGCATGGCGATGTGCGCGCTCGTGGCCGCCGCCGACGGCACGATCGACCCGGCCGAGCGCCAGCGGGTCGCCCAGCTCATCGCGACCAACGAGGTGTTGCAGAACTTCCCGGCGGACGACCTGCGCCGCCGCTTCGACGAGAACCTGAACAAACTGACCGCCGACTTCGCCTTCGGCAAGGTGAGCGTGCTCCAGGAGGTCGCCAAGGCGAAGAAGAAGCCGGCCGAGGCGCGTGCCGTCATCCAGATCGGCATCGTGATCGGCGGCGCGGACGGCGACTTCGACAAGACCGAGCAGGCCGTGGTCCGCGAGGCGTGCTACACCCTCGACCTGCCGCCCCACGAGTTCGATCTCTGACCGTGCCGGAGCCGGGGCCGGCGGAGCGGGGGCGACTCGCATCCGCCGGCTCATGGTCCCGCCGGGCGGGGTGAGGGCCGGGGCCACGGGCGCGTCGATCAGGCTCTCGGCCGCACAACGCCACGCCCCCCGGGCAGGGCGCCGCTCAGACGTCGGCCAGCAGGGGCAGCAGCTCCATCGCCGCCGCCACGTCTCCGGTCAGGGCACGGTCCTCCATGTCCCCGGGCAGGACCGCCGCGACCACTCGGAAGGCGGGCACCGCCGGTTCCACCGCGCCCAGCCGCAACGCCCTTACCGCCGCCACCAGTTCGCAGGCCAGGACCACCGGGTACGCGGCCACCACCCGTTCGGCCTGTTTAGCCGCCTGGCCCGCGAAGCTCGCGGCCTCCTCCAGGCCGTGGGAGAGGACGGTGTGGCCTGCCGATGCCGGGGCAGCGCTCGAACGGAGCTCTGCCAGGGCCGAGTTGGCGGTGTACTCCAGGATCATCGTGCCGGAGCTGCTCGCCGGGCCCGCGGTCAGGAAGGCGGGCAGTCCCGTGAGGTCGGCGCGGGTCAGGGCCTGGAGGCGGGCGGCGGAGAGGTGGGCGGTCTGCAGGAGCGCGAGGTCGAGGCCGTCCAGGGCCAGGGCGAGCGGGGCCGCGAAGAAGCCGCCGTGGTGGTAGAGGCTGCCGTCGGGGGCCAGGACGGGGTTCTCGGTGGGGCAGTTGATCTCGGTCTCGACGACGTGGCGGAGCCTGTCGGCCGCCTCCAGGGCCGCGCCGTGGACCTGGGGGAAGGCGCGGAAGCCGTACGGGTCCTGGATGCGGCGGCCGGTGGTCAGCGGGTGGTCGGGGATCGCCAGGAGGCGCCGTACCTCCGCGGCCGCCCTGGCCGGGCCGGGGTAGGGGCGCAGAGCGTGCACCTCGGGGGCGTAGGCCTCCGGGGAGCCGGAGACGGCGGCCAGGGAGAGCGCGGCCACCGCGTGGGTGGCCCGCAGCAGCACGTCCAGGTCGTGACAGGCCAGGGCGGCCCGGCCCAGGGCGAGGGCGTTGCTGCTCAGCAGGGCGAGCGAGTCGCCGGGACGGAGGGTGACCGGAGCGGGCAGTTCGGCGTCGGGGGACCCGGTGAGCCAGGGGCGTTCGCCGATCAGGGTCAGGCCGGTCTGGGCCAGGGCGGTGAGGTCGCCGGTGCCGACACCGCCGTACTCGTTGACGGCGGGGTGTGCACCGAGCCGCAGGGCTTCGGTCAGCGCCGTGACGAAGGAGGGGTGGATGCCGGAGCCGGCGGCGAGCAACTGGTTGGCCCGGACGGCCAGGAGGGCGCGGGCCTGCCGGGCGGGCAGCAGCGGACCGGCGCCGCCGGCGTGGCTGCGCAGCAGGCGCAGGGTGTGGCCGGCCGCGTCGGACGGGTCGACGGCGACCGAGCGGTGCGCGCCGACGCCGGTGCCGCGGCCGTACCAGCGCCCCTGTGCGGCGAGCCGCTCGGCACGCTCGTGGGCCAGGCGGACCCGGTCCAGCGCTTCGGGAGGTACGACGGGGACGGCAACGGCGTCGGCGAGCCGGACGAGTCCGGTCAGGCCGAGGCCGTTGCCGTCGAGTACGACACGGTCCAAGGAACGTCCAGGGAGGAATCCGCGGAAGGCCGGACGCGGATCAGCTGCTGAGGCCGACCTTCTTCAGCCAGGCCTGGGCGACGTCCAGCGGGTCCTTGTTGTCCGACTGCACCTGGGTGTCCAGGTCCAGCAGGGTCGCGGTGTCGAGCTTGGCGGAGACGGCGTTGAGGGCGTCGGTGGCCGTCTGGTTCAGGGCGCTCTTGTATACGAGCGGCTGGACGTTCTCGAAGCCGAAGAGGTTCTCGGGGTCCTGGAGGACGACGAACTTCTCCTTGGTGATGGTCGGGTCCGTGCTGAAGATGTCGCCGGCCTGCACCGCGTTCTTCTTCAGCGCCGCCTCGGTGAGCGGGCCGCCCGCGTCGAGCGCCTTGAAGGACTTGAACTCCAGGCCGTACACGGACTTCAGGCCGACCAGGCCCTGCTGGCGGGTCTGGAACTCCGGCGAGGCGCCGAGGACCAGGTCCTTGGCGATGCTCTTGAGGTCGGCTATGGAGGACTTCTCGGTGAGGTTGTACTTGGCGGCGGTCGCCGCGTTGAGCGTCACCGTGTCCTTGTCCTGCGCGTCCGCCGGGTTCAGCAGCGTCAGCTTGGAGTCGAGCTTGGCCTCGATGGCCTTGGTGGTCTCGTCGACGGTCTTCGGGGCCGCCTTCGGGTCCAGGTAGGCGAGCAGGGCGCCGTTGTACTCGGGCAGGACCGAGATGGAACCGTTCTTGAGCAGGCCGTAGGTGGTCTCGCGGCTGCCGATGTTCGACTTGTAAGTGACCTTGACGCCCTTCGCCTTGAGCGCTTCGCCGTAGATGTCGGCGATCAGGATGCTCTCGGCGAAGTTGTTGGAGCCGACGACGACGGTGTCCCCGCTCGCCTTGCTGTCCGACAGCGGGTCGGACTTGCTGTCGCCGGAAGAAGAAGAACAGCCCGCCAGCAGGGCCGTCGTCGCGGCGAGCGCGACGGCCGCCACGCCTCGGTATGTCCGGATTGACCTGCTGGGAAGGGTGTTGGAAGTCACGGTTGCCGTTCCGGGAGCTGTGGGAAGGGTGGGGGTGTTGCGAACCTCTCCGCACGATCCAATCCAGCCGGTTCTCGGTCAGTCAAGTATCTCCGGGTCACCGATTGGCTTCGATCCGTGGTCAGTTGTGGACGGAGAGCGGTCTCTTTGTAACGGATTCTTGATAAAGCGCAAGCGGAACCGAGCTTCAAGGACGCTGTAGTCTCACCGCAGTTGATATCGGTCACAGCGGTGCACGGGGCCCGCTACTCGGTGTCGTTCCACAGCAGCTCGGGGTGAAGACGCCCCCAGACCTGACACCCTCATGAAGGAGGCCCGGTGTCCACGAACCAGGTGGACGCGCCCGTCCGGCCCGCCCAGGCGCGGGGCGGGATACGGGGATTCGCCGACCGTTGGCCCTTCCGGCGCAAGCTCAACCTGCTGGTCGGTGTGCCGCTCGCCGTCATCGCCGTCCTGCTGGCGTACGTCTTCACCGACCTGGTGCGGCAGTCCACGAGTGCGAACGACGCCGCGCAGACGGTCCGGGACAGCGCGCAGGTGGCCCGTCTCGTGGACAACGTCGAGGCGGAGCACCAGCAGGCGATCCTGCTCTCCGCGCGGTACGAGTCCGGCGACGCCAAGCCGTCGGCCGCCGCCTACCGCAGGGCCCAGGACGCGGTGAACACACAGGTCACCAAGGTCCGTGAGACCTTCGGCGACCGGCTGCCGGGCACCGAGGCGGACGCCCTGCGGCAGGTCGAGGGCCTGTCCAGCCTGCGCCAGTCGGTCGAGCAGTCCTATCTGCCCGCCGACAACATCGACCCGGCCTACACCAACGCCTCCAACGGCCTGATCGACGGCCTCGGCCTGGACCGCGACACCGACCTCGCGGCCACCTTCACCGGCAACCTGCTGGACTCGCTGCTGCGCGCGGACGCCGCCCACGGCGCCTTCGAGACCAACGTGCTGGCGGCGACCACCGGTGACACCAACGCCCTGATCGAGTTCATCAACGCGGTCGGCGCCTACGACCTCTACCAGCACCAGGCCGACCGCTTCACCCGGTTCGCCACCGAGGGCCAGGCCCGGCAGCTGGCCGACGTCGAGCACACGAAGGCGCAGAGCACCATCGCCGAGTCCTTCGCCGAGCTGCAGATCGACCCGACCAAGCTGGACGCCGGCAGCCAGAACGCCATCCGGGTCGCCGTCAAGGACGCGCTCAGCGACTACCCGGCCTACCACGACCAGGCCGCCGCCCGGCTGACCATCACCACCTCGCTCATCGGCCAGATCGCCGAACGGGCCGACGCCGCCGCCGACTCCGCCAAGTGGCGCGCCGTCTACCTGCTGACCGCCTCGCTGCTCGGCTTCGTCCTCTGGATCACCCTGGCCGCGCTGGTCCGCCGCTCGGTGATCCGCCCGGTGCAGGCCCTGACCGGGGTCGCGCACGAGGTCGCCGAGGTGGCTGGCCGCGAACTGGCCCGGGTCGCCGACGACGACGCCGAGGACTCCGGTCCGCCCCGGCTGCGGGACATGCCGGTCACCGCCCGCGACGAGATCGGCGACCTGGCCGAGGCCTTCAACCAGGTGCAGACCACGGCCGCGGCCCTGCTGGAACGCCAGGTGCTCAGCCGCCGCAACACCGCCGAGATGTTCGGCAACGTCGGCCGACGGGTGAGCAACCTGACCACCCGCCAGCTCGCCTTCATCGACGCGGTGGAGCGGGCCGAGACCGACCCGGCCCTGCTCGAACGCCTCTACTCCATCGACCACATCGCCGTCCGCCTGCGCCGCAACGCCGACAGCCTGATGCTGCTGGCCGGCATCCGCGAGACCGTGCTGGCCGCGGGCCCGACCCCGGTGTCCAACGTGGTCCGGGCCGCGCTCGGCCAGATCGAGGGCTACCAGCGGGTACGGCTGTACGCCGGCACCGACGCCATGATCGAGCCGGACATCATCGGCGACCTCACCCTGATGGTGGCCGAACTCCTGGAGAACGCGGTGTCGTTCTCGCCGGCGGGCAGCCCCGTCGAGGTGACCGTCCGCTCCAGCGACCAGGGCGCGCACATCGTCGTCACCGACCACGGCCTCGGCATGAGCGCCGAGCGGCTGGCCGAGGAGAACCAGCGGCTGATCCGCCGTGAGCGCCTCGACCTGGTGCCGACCAAGGTGCTCGGCCTCTTCGTGGTGGGTGCGCTGGCCCGGCGCTGGGAGATCGGCGTCGAGCTGACCCGGACCCCGGGCGGCGGTGTCACCGCCGAAGTGACGTTGCCCGCACGCCTGTTGCTGACCATGAGCTCGGTTGCGGACACCTCCGGCACCCCCTTCGGCGGCGAGACGGCGGCTCCCGCCGCCACGGTGGCGCCGGCCGCGGAGCCGACCGGTCCCACCCCCGCCGTCACGGTGCCGGCCGCCGCCGAGCCGGAGAGCCCGCTCCCCCGTCGGCTGCCGCGCCGTGATCCGGTCGCGGACTCCGCGGCCGCGCAGGCCCCGCTGATCCCGGCCGCCCGCTCCGCGGAGCCCCCGGCCGGAGCCGGTCCGGACCCCGACTCCGACCCGGCCGACGGGACCCGCCCGCTGCGCCGCCGGGTGCGCGGCGCGACCCTGCGCACCACCGTCGGCGCCGCCCAGAGCCTCGCCCAGGCACCGCGCACCCGCGACGCCGCGGCCGAGCGGGACGAGCTGGACGAGTTCGAGGCGGCGGTGGAGCGCGCCCGGCGCGACACCGGAAGCCACAAGCCGCTCAGGCCGCACATCGACCCCACGCACCCCCCGCAGGACCAGAACCACCTTCCGGAAGGAGCCGAGCAGTGAGCACGTCGACAGGTGACACCCCGACGGGCGGCGTCACGCCGACCGACCTGCAGGCGGCCGCAGCCGACTTCACCTGGCTGCTGAACCGCTTCGCCACCGAGACCGCAGGCGTGGTCGACGCGATCGCCGTGTCCTCCGACGGTCTGCTGATCGCCGTCTCGGAACTGCGTGAACGCGCCCACTCCGAACGGCTGGCCGCGATCGTCTCCGGCATCACCAGCCTGGCCGCCGGTGCCTCCGGCAACTACGGCCTGGGCGGCCTCAACAAGGTCATCATCGATCTGGAGGGCGGCCATGTGATCGTCTCGGCGATCGGCAACGGTGCCGTGCTGGGCGTGGTCGCCGACAAGGAGGCCAAGCTCGGCAACATCGCCTACGAGATGACGCTGTTCGCCAACCGGGCGGGGGCGGCGCTCAGTCCGCAGCTCGTCCTGGAACTGAAGAACAGCGTCGGCATCCCACAGACGCGCTGACCGGCACCGCCGGTCGGCGCCGCCGAGAAGGCCGAGAGAGGAAGACACAGCCATGGCGGACGGCACCCCGCCCCCGGGCCCGGACCCGGTCGGCCCCGCCCCCGCCGTACGGCCGTTCCTGGTCACCGCCGGCCGGGTGGCGGACAGCGCCTCCGGACCGGCAATGCCCGTCGAGACCCAGGTGGTGGCCACCGCCGCCGGACTCGCCGTGCTGGACCGGCTTTCCTTCGAGCAGCACGACATCGTCGCCGCGTGCCGGATTCCGCAGTCGCTCGCGGAACTGGCGGCCCGGCTGAGGCTGCACCTGAACGTGGTCCGGGTGCTGGCCGAGGACCTGCGCGAGGCCGGGCAGCTGACGGTGCACGTGCCCGACTTCGAGGCCACTCACGACTCGTCCGTCCTGCGCAGGGTTATCGATGGCCTGCGGGCCATCCCCGACTCCCGAGGGGTACTCCGTGACACCGACTGACTCGCTGACCCGGGGCACCGGGCGTACGGCCGTACGGCCGCCGCTGCCGGTGAAAATGGTCATCGCGGGCGGTTTCGGCGTGGGCAAGACCACCGCCGTGGGCTCGATCTCGGAGATCGAGCCGCTGACCACCGAGGCGTCGATCACCGAGGTCGCGGCGGGTGTGGACGACCTCTCGCTCACCCCGCGCAAGACGACGACGACCGTGGCGATGGACTTCGGCTGCATCACCATCGACCCGACGCTGAAGCTGTACCTGTTCGGCACGCCCGGCCAGGAGCGCTTCGGCTTCATGTGGGACGACATCGTGGAGGGCGCGCTCGGCGGGCTCGTCATCGTAGACACGCGTCGTCTCGACGACTGCTACGCCGCGGTCGACTACTTCGAGCACAAGGGGATTCCGTTCGCCGTCGCGATCAACGCGTTCGACGGCCGCGTCGAGCACACGCTGGACGAGGTGCGCTGGGCGCTGGATGTCGCCGAGGGGACGCCGCTGGTCGTCTTCGACGCGCGGGAACGGGGTTCTGTGCGGGATGCGCTGCTTGTGGTGCTGGAGCTGGCGCTGGCGCGTAGTGGGGGGTAGTGCGGTGGGTGGGGAACTGCGGGCCGTGTGTGGCTGGTCGCGCAGTTCCCCGCGCCCCTGAAGGGGCGCTATCCCCTCCGCACTCCGGGAGAAACCGTCACTCGGGCTATGGCCCAGAAAATGCCCAGCGTCACCAGGGCCATCGCCGCGACCAGGGTCGCGCCGCCCACGACCTTCTCGTAGTTCTTCTGGTAGAGGCCGTCGATGATGTAGCGGCCGAGGCCACCCAGGCTGACGTACGCCGCGATGGTCGCCGTCGAGACGATCTGGATGGCCGCCGAGCGCAGGCCGCTGAGGATCAGCGGGAGGGCGACCGGGAGTTCGACCTGGAAGAGGATCCGTGCCTCCGGCATGCCCATGCCCCGGGCCGCGTCCACCGGGGACGGGTCGACCGAGCGCATCGCCTCGTACGTCGTGACCAGGATCGGCGGTACGGCGAGGATCACCAGCGGGATCATCACCGGCAGCATGCCGAAGCCCAGCCAGATGAACATCAGGACCAGCAGGCCGAAGCTGGGCAGCGCCCGGCCCGCCGTGGCGATCAGGGCGAGGGTGTTGCCGCCGCGGCCGTAGTGGCCGGTGAGCAGGCCGACCGGCAGGCCGATGACCGCGGCGTAGGCGAGCGCCTCCAGCGAGTACTGGACGTGTTCCCAGAGGCGGGTGGGGATGCCGTCGTAGCCGTGCCAGTGGGAGCTGTCGCTGAAGAAGGCGTGGACGAAGTTGAGGACGTTCACCGGGTGCTCTCCTTCGGCATCCAGGGCGTCAGCACACGGCGTACGAGGACGAGGGCGGCGTCGGCCAGGATGGCCAGCACGGCGGTGGTCACCACCGAGTTCACGGCCAGTTCGGGGCGGTGGTAGATGTTCGCGTCGTTGAGCAGGTTGCCGAGGGCGCCCTGATTGCCGATCAGCATGCCGACGCTGACCAGGGAGATGCTGGAGACGGTCGCGACGCGCAGGCCCGCGATGATCGCGGGGACGGCGATCGGCAGCTGCACCTGGAAGTAGCGGCGGACGGGGCCGAGCCCCATCGCGGTGGCCGCGGCGAGGGTCTCCGCCGGGACCGAACGGACGCCGTCCACGATGGCCGGGACCAGCACCACCAGGCTGTACACCGCGAGCGGGATCATCACCGTCGTCTCGGTCTGGCCCGTGTAGTCGATGAGCACGACGAAGAAGGCCAGCGAGGGGATGGCGTACAGGATCGTGGTCACGCCCAGCACCGGCGGGTACAGCCAGCGGAAGCGCACGCAGAGCTGAGCGACGGGCAGGGACACCAGCAGACCGGCCAGGACCGGGATGAGGGCCTCGCGCAGGTGCAGGCCGATCAGCCCGAAGTAGGTGTTCTGGAGGTCGCTGGGGATGTCGAAGAAGCCGCTCATCCCCCGGCCTTCACGTCGTCGCGGCCCTCGGCGTGGGCGGTGCGGATCGCGGCGCCGATGACCTGCTGGGAGACGACGCCGACCGCGCGGCCCTCGCCGTCCACGGCCACGGCCCAGCCGGTCGGCGACAGCACGGAGCCGTCGAGGGCGGCGCGCAGCGAGTCCCGGCCGGGGACGAAGGGCCGGCCGTACGGGATCAGGTGCTCCGGCCGGATCGATCCGGCGGTGAGGTCCCGCGGCTCGCCCCAGCCGAGCGGCCTGCCGTCCAGGTCGGTGACGAGGAGATAGGGGGCGCCGCCCGTGGCGCGGGCGCCGAGCCGGCCGGCGTCGGCGTCGATCGCCACGACGGGCGCGGTCTGCAACTCCAGGTCGGCGGACGGGAAGAAGGAGAGCCGCCGGATGCCCCGGTCGGCGCCGAGGAAGTCCTCGACGAAGGCGTCCGCGGGGTCGGTGAGCAGTTCGGCCGGCGGGGCGTACTGGGCGAGGTGGCCGCCGGTGCGCATGACCGCGACCATCGTGCCGAGCTTGATGGCCTCGTCGATGTCGTGCGTGACGAAGACGATCGTCTTGCCCAACTCGGCCTGGATACGCAGGAGTTCGTCCTGGAGTCCCTTGCGGACCACCGGGTCGACGGCGGAGAACGGCTCGTCCATCAGCAGCACCGGCGGGTCGGCGGCGAGCGCCCGCGCCACGCCGACGCGCTGCTGCTGGCCGCCGGAGAGCTGATAGGGATAGCGCTTGGCGAGCGCCGAGTCGAGCCCCACCCGCTCCATCAGTTCGGACGCCCGCGCCCGCGCCCTCTGCTTGGTCCAGCCGAGCAGCCGGGGCACGGTGGCGATGTTGTCGATGATGGTGCGGTGCTGGAAGAGACCGGCGTTCTGGATGACGTAACCCATCGACCGGCGAAGGGTGTTGACCGGCTGGGCCTGGATGTCGGCGCCGTCGAGGAGGATACGGCCCTCGCTGGGCTCCACCATCCGGTTGATCATCCGCAGGGTGGTGGTCTTGCCGCAGCCGGAAGGGCCGACGAAGACGGTGATCGAGCGATCCGGTATCTCCAGGGAGAGCCGGTCGACGGCGACCGTACCGTCCGGGTACCGCTTGGTGACTGAATCTATCCGTATCAAAACGCCGAATACCCTTCGGGTTTGGCAGCGAGTGCCCAGTAATCGGCCACGGTCGCCGTGGCGCAGGCCGTTGCGGACAGAGTCTAAACCGGAAGTGTTTCAGCACTTTGGCGACTGACTGATCCTCTTCAGTTTGTGACCTGTCGGCCGCCGTTGACGGCGAGGGCGTCACATTCCGAGCATCGGCCTCGGTGTCATGCCGCGACCGGGAAGCCCGGCGTCCGCAGCACCTGCCGTCCGGCGTCCACGGCGAACACCTCGCAGCCCGGACGCGCGGCCGCCCAGGCGACGCCCTCGGCGCCCATCGCGAAGGCGGCCGTGGCCACCGAGTCCGCCTCGGTCAGCGAGGAGGCGACGACCGTCAGGCTGAGCAGCCCGGTCGCGGGACGCCCGGTGCGGCCGTCGATGATGTGGTCACCGCGCTCGTAGCGGGCGGAGGTGGCGACCGCCCCGTCGGTCAGTTCGAGGACCGTGCACAGCCGGTCGGCGTGCTCGGGGTGCCGCACCCCCACCCGCCAGGGCCCGCCGGCGGCCACCACGTCACCGCCGGCGTTCAGCACGAACCGCTTCGCCCCGGCAGCCGTCAGCAGCCGCGCCGCCCGCTGCACCGACCAGCCCTTGACCACCGCGCACGGATCCAGGCCCCGCCCCGGCAGCCGCGCGTCGAACGCGCCCCCGGTCGCCAGCCGGTACTCCTCGCACAGCGCCAGCACCTCGGCGAGGTCCGGGCTCGTCCCGGACTCGGCGAGTTCGCCCCGGTCGAGGCGGCAGACCTCGCTGTCCGGCCTGAACGGGCTGAACCGCTCGTCGACCTCGCGCAGCCAGGCGAAGACGGCGTCCGCGGCCCCGGTGAAGTCCCCGTCGTCGTCCACGCGGAGGGAGACCGGGAAACCCATGACGTGTTCGACGCGGTGCACGCTCAGCCCTTCGTGTCGATCGCGGCCTGCAGCGACTCCTTGTAGGCGTCGCTGGTGATCGTGGCGCCCGACACCGTGTCGATGTCGGCGCTCTGTGCCTTCAGTGTCTCCGACACCAGCACCGGCACGGCGGCCGTGGTCTGCGGGTGGTTCGGCTGCCGGAGCATCCGCACCGCGGAGATCCGGTCGCCGTCGAAGGTCACCTCGACCTGGACCGGGCCCTTGTCGGTGTCGACGGTCGTGCCCTTGACGACCGTACCCGAGGCGGCGGAGGAGGACACCGAGGGCGTCGGTGCGGCGGCGGAGGCCGTCGTCCCGCCGACCGACGGCTCGTAGCGCCAGACGGGGACCAGGCCCGCGATGCTCAGGGCGACGACAGGTATGGCTCGTTTCACGGTGTCCGCCTCATCCCGCCAGGCTGAAACGCTCGAAGTGGATCTGCGGCCCCGGCACGCCCAGCTCGCCCAGGGTGCGCAGCACCGCGGCCATCATCGGCGGCGGCCCGCACAGGAAGACGTCCCGGTCGGCGATGTCCGGCACCAGCCGGACCAGCTCGCCCGGGGCCAGCTTGTCGGGCACGGGCGGGCCGGTGACCAGGTGGAGCTCGGCCCCCTTGGCGACGGCCAGGTCGCGCAGTTCGTCGTAGAGGACGGCGTCCCGCTCGGTGCCGACGCGGTAGACGACGACGGCGTGGCCTTCGAGGTCCTCAAGGAGGGCCCGGATGGGGGTGACGCCGACACCGCCCGCGATGAGCAGGGCCTCGGGCTTCTGCCGGTGCAGGGTGGTGAAGGCGCCGTAGGGGCCCTCGGCGAAGACGCGGGTGCCGGGTTTCAGGTGGCGCAGGGCGGCGCTGCCGTCGCCGGCGGCCTTGGCGGTCAGGCGCAGGGTGCGGCCGTCGGGGGCGGCGGAGAGGGAGAAGGGATTCGCCTGCCACCAGCGGTCCTTGGTGAGGAAGCGCCAGAGGAAGAACTGGCCGGCCCGCGCGCCCAGCCGGTCGAGGTCGCGGCCGGTGACGTACACCGAGACGACGTCGTCCGACTCGGGGACGACCGCCGAGACCCGGAACCGGTGGCGGTGGTTGCGCCAGAGCGGGAGGCCGACCCGGCCGAGGGCCACCGCGCCGAGCGCGACGCCCCACAGCGCGTACCAGTACGCCTTCGCGGCGGACGACGCGGTGAAGGTCGTACCGACCGCGACCTGGTGGCTGAACGCGAGCACCACGGCCACGTAGGTGTACAGGTGGATGAAGTGCCAGGTCTCGTAGGCGAGGCGGCGGCGGGCACAGCGGGCCGAGACGGCGCCGACCACGATGATGACGCCCAGCGCGACCACGGCCCGGAGCACGCCCTCCGTCGTCTCCGCGAGGTCGACCAGTTCGGTGACCGGGCCGACGCCCGCGCCGTCGGCGTAGCCGAAGCTGATGAAGACGGCGTGCGCGAGGAGCGTCCAAAGCAGGGCGAAGCCGGTCCAGCGGTGCCAGGAGGTCAGCCGGTCCATGCCGATCCGGCGGTCCAGCCAGGGCAGCCGCGCCACCAGCACCAGCTGGAAGGCCATGACGAGGGCGCCGTAGAGGCCGAAGAAACGGCCGATGACGATCAGCGCGTTGGAGGCGAAGCCCGCCTGCGCGAAGAAGCAGGCGACCACGGCCGCGTTCACGGCGAGCACGGCGTACAGGCCCGCGCGGGCCACCACCCTGGGGCGTATCGCCGTGGGGGGCGCAGGGGGTGATTGGACGGTCGTCACGGGTGGGCAGCTCCTTGATCGGGTCCGGGGAGTCGAGCTTGACCCGCGGCCGCTGTCGTTTTCCTGTCGGACGACTTTCAACTGCTTATCGATGTCTTTTCTGCGTGAGACGGGGTCTGGCGCACCTGGCCCGGTGACGCAGTATGAGCGGGTGGAAAAAGTACGACTCCTCGTCGTGGACGACGACCCGCCGATCGCCGACCTGGTCGCCACGGTCGCGCGGTACGAGGGCTGGGAGGCGGTCACCGCGTACTCCGGTGAGGACGCGCTGGCCCGTGCCGCCGAGTTCCGGCCGGACATCGTCGTGCTCGACCTGATGCTGCCCGACGTCGACGGCTTCGGCGTGCTCGACCGGCTGCGGCGCTCCGGGACGATGGTGCCGGTGGTGTTCCTCACGGCCCGCGACGGGGTCGCCGACCGGGTCGCGGGGCTGACCCGGGGCGGGGACGACTACCTGGTCAAGCCGTTCGCGGTGGAGGAGCTGATGGCCCGGCTGCGTACCGTGCTGCGGCGCAGCGCGGGCCCCGGCTTCCAGCGCTCGGTCCTGCGGATCGCCGACCTGACGATGGACGAGGACACCCGTGAGGTCCGCCGCGGCGACCGGCTGATCTCGCTGACCCCCACCGAGTTCGAGGTGCTGCGCTACCTGATGCGCAAGTCGCCGACGGTCCTCACCAAGGCGCAGATCCTCGACCACGTGTGGGAGTACGGCTTCGGCGGCCGTTCGAACGTGGTGGAGCTGGTCGTCAGCCGGCTGCGCCGCAAGATGGACGAGGCCGGCGGGGAGCCGCTGATCCACACCGTGCGCGGCTTCGGGTACGTCATACGGCAGCAGGCCGCGGAGTGACCGGCGGGCTCTCCAGAGGGGCCGGCCGGCTGCGCCGCTCGTACCGGACCATGCGCCTGGGCACCCGGCTGGCGCTGGGGCTCGGAGCGCTGGCGCTGGTGGTGTTCGCGGTCGTCGGCACGGCCCTGACCACGTACATGCGGGACTACCTGTCGGCCCAGCTGGACGACCAGCTGGGGCTCGCGCAGACCGCCCAGTCGAAGAGCATCGAACAGACCGGCACCCTTCAGGGCAAGAAGTACTACCGCTGGTACTACGCCGTGTACGACGTCACGAACGGCACGCCGGTGCTGCGCAAGCCCGAGGAGGCCGGCGACCTGCCCCCGGACATCGGCGCCCTCACCTCGGTGGCGAAGGCGCAGATCGCCGCCGGCACGGACGTGCTGCGCACCAGGGACCTGACCGGCGAGGGCGAGTACCGGCTGCGCGGCTGCGCGGTGGAGCCGGGTGTGGTGCTGGTCAGCGGGGCGCCGATGGACAGCATCGACGACACGGTGCGGCAGCTGGTCACCGTGCAGGTGGTCGCCTTCGGGCTGGCGCTGCTGGCGCTGGTGGTGTTCGGCCGCCGACTGCTGCGGCACGGCCTCGAACCGCTGAGCGACATGGCGCGCACGGCCCAGGGCATCGCCTCGCACAACCTGACGGAGTCGGCGGCGCGGCTGCCGCTGCGCGCGGCGAAACGGGGCGGCGGGCCGGAGGTCGAGGAGCTGCGCACCGCCTTCAACACGATGCTGGAGCACATCGACCACTCCCTCGCCGTGCGCGCGGAGGCCGAACAGCGGCTGCGCCGCTTCGTCGCGGACGCCTCGCACGAGCTGCGCACCCCGCTGATGTCGGTCCGCGGCTACGCCGACCTCTTCCAGTACGCCGCCGCCAACGAGCCCGCAGAGCGCGACCGCCATCTGGCCAGGCTGCGCGCGGAAGCCGCCCGGATGGGCATCCTCCTCGACGACCTGCTGCTCCTCGCCCGCCTCGACGCGGCCGAGGTGGAGGCACCCCTGCGGCTGGAGGAGGCCGACCTGACGCACCTGGTCCGGGAGGCCTCCGACGCCTTCCGCGCCGCCCACCCGGACCACCCCCTGACGGTGACCGCGGGCCCGGCTCCGGTCCCGGTCCGCCTGGATCCGGTCCGGGTCCGTCAGGTCCTGGACAACCTCCTCACCAACGCGGCGGTCCACACGCCCTCCGGCACCCCGGTGTCCGTGACGGTCGCGGTCGCCGCCGGTTCGGCGTCGGTGACCGTCACCGACCACGGGCCCGGCATCCCGCCCGGCGACCGCGCCCGGGTCTTCGACCGCTTCTACCGCGTCGACAAGGCCCGCAGCCGCGACCGGGGCGGCAGCGGGCTCGGTCTGTCGGTGGCCAGGGCCCTGGTGGAGGCCCACGGCGGAACCCTCGCCCTGGCCGACACCCCCACCTCCGGCACGGCGTTCACACTGACGCTGCCCAGGTGACCGGGGGCCGCAGCCCCACGGCCTGCGTCACGGGACCGGGCGGGCCGCGTGACGCTGTCCGCGCAGCGTCTCCAGGAGGCGGAGCCAGATCTCACTCGCGGTGGGGTAGCTCGGCACGACGTGCCAGAGGGTGGTCACGGGGACACCTCCCACGACGGCCGGGGTCGCCGCGTGCACGAGCTCGGCGATGCCGGCGCCGACGAACGTCGCCCCCACCACCACGTCCTCGCGGCGGTCCACGTCAGAGATCCAGGACCACGTCCTGGGCGGGTCTGCTGCAGCAGATGAGGATGTTGCCCTCGCCCGGGGGCTCGACCGGGTCCGGGGAGTAGTCGACGGCCCCGGACATCATGGCGAGCTCGCAGGTGTGGCAGACGCCGGTGCGGCACGACCACTGGACCGGGACATCGCACGCTTCCGCGAGTTCCAGCAGGGAGTCCCGGTCGTCCCACGGAACGGTCAGGCCACTGCGGGCGAAGGAGACGGAGGGGCCGGTGCCCGCGGCGCCCTCGGGCCGGTGCGGCGCCCTGGCCGGTGGCGCGCCCTTGATCCCCGGAGTGAGGGAGGGGCCGCCGCTGAAGTTCTCGGTGTGCACGCGGGACGGCCGCAGACCGGCCTTGACCAGCGCGTCGGTCATGCCGTCCATGAAGGCCACCGGTCCGCAGATGTAGGCGTCGGCATCGGCGGGCAGGCCCAGAGCGGTGATCCGCTCGCTGGAGATGCGGCCCGCTTCCGAGTAGTCCTTGCCCGGCTCGTCGGTGGCGTCGGGTCTGCTGTAGTAGACGACGGACCGCGCGTTGTCCATCAGTGCCAGCACGTCCCGCACCTCCTGGGCGAAGGAGTGCTCGCGGCCGTTGCGGGCGGCGTGCAGCCACCACACCTGCCGGCTGGGCGAGGCGTCCGCCAGCGCGTGCAGCATGGCCAGCACGGGAGTCGCCCCGATGCCGGCGGACACGAGGACGACCGGCGTGTCGCCGCGGGGCAGGCAGAAGGTGCCGCGCGGTGCGGCGAAGTCCAGGCTGTCACCGGCCCGGACGCGGCTGCGCACATATGTGCTCGCCAGGCCGTGGGGTTCCGCCTTCACGCTGATCCGGTACGTGCCCGTGCCGGGCCGGCCCGACAGCGAGTAGCTGCGGATCAGGGGCGTCTCGTCGGCCGCGGTGCGCAGTCTCACGGTCAGGAACTGTCCCGGCAGGGCGGCGGGCAGGGCGGAGCCGTCGGCGGCGGCCAGCCTGAGGGAGATCACGTTCTCGCTCTCGGGGTATACGTCCGTGACCGTCAGCGGACGGAAGCCGCTCCACGCCGGAGGCGGAACGCTGGACGCGGTGGTGAGGCCGGCGCTGCCGGAGGACACCGCGGCACCCTTGTCGGCCTGTTCGAGCAGGTCACGCATCGAGCCCTGCCAGCCGGGACTGAGAGCCGGAATGCGCAGGGCGCGCCGCACCTGGTCGCGCGTGTGACCGGGGAGGTAGAGGACCGAGTCGATCTCCTCGACCGTCATGGCTTCCGGTCCGGTGGAGACCTTGACGATCTGCTGTCCGGCCTCCACCTCGCCCTCTTCGATGACGCGCAGGTAGAAGCCCGGCCGGTGGTGGGCCACCAGCAAGGCCGCCATGCGCGGTTCGTTCAGGCGCAGGCCCACCCGGTAGCACGTCACTCGCGGCTGGGAGACCTCCAGGAGGGCTCCGCCGACCCGGTACCGGTCGCCGATGCACACTTCGTCGTCGGGGAGCCCGTCGACCGTGAAGTTCTCCCCGAAGCTGCCCGGCGTCAGGTCGTCCCGGCCCAGTTCCGCGGACCAGAAGCGGTAGGAGTCGAGTTGGTAGACCAGTACGGCCCGCATCTCCCCGCCGTGTCCGCCCAGGTCGCCCTGACCGTCTCCGTCGATGTTCAGCCGCCGCACCATCCGCGGCCCGGACACGGGTTGCTTGTACACCCCGGTGCGGACGGTCCGGCCGTGCCACGGGACGTCTTTCGGCATCCCCACGTTGACTGCGATCAAGGTGGCCACCGCTCGCCCTCCTCGTCCGCCCTCAGCCGGTCGTGCGGCCCGGGATCCGTGGATGTCATCGCTTGTGGCGTCCAGGTGCGCTTCGATGCGCAATGACCGGCGTCGCCGCTCTCGGAGATGACGCGGGACCCGCCTCGGGGTGGACGCGACACCAGGGAGAAATGCTGCATCCGACGTGCAACTTCTCTGATCACTGGCGTGGGTGTTCGACTTCACCCTAGACCCGGCCGCCGACGCAGGCCAGCCAGTACCGCCGCGGGCCGGCCCGTACCGCCCTCGGGCCGCCTGGGGCAGCTGGTCAGCGGTGGCGGTCCCGTTCCGGTCGACGGCGACCACGCGGTCGTGCTGGGGCGGTTCACGCGCGTGGCCAGGAACACCGGCCGCACGTACGACATGCCCGTCGCCATGACAGGTGGCCGCCCGCTTCCGCACGAGAACACCCCGCCGCCCGGAAGGGCGGCGGGGTGTCGGCTCGGCGGCGCCCGAGCGCCTCAGCTCTCGTCGGCGGTCAGGCGGAGCGAGATCGAGTTGATGCAGTACCGCTGGTCGGTGGGGGTCGCATACCCCTCACCCTCGAACACGTGCCCGAGGTGCGAGCCGCAGCGCGCGCAGCGCACCTCCGTACGCACCATGCCGTGCGTGCGGTCCTCGACCAGCTCGACCGCGTCGGTGTCCTTCGGGTCGTAGAAGCTCGGCCACCCGCAGTGGGACTCGAACTTCGTCTCGGAGGTGAACAGCTCGGCACCGCAGGCGCGACAGGAGTAGACGCCCTTGGTCTTGGTGTCGGTGTACTCGCCCCGGAAGGCCGGCTCGGTCGCCGCCTGACGCAGCACGGCGTACTCGGCCGGGGTCAGCTCCGCGCGCCACTGCTCTTCCGGCTTCTCGACGTCGTACGACATGACTCTCAGCCCCTCACTTCGCCAGGCGTTCCAGGATCCTCGGGCCCAGGTCCGTCACGTCGCCCGCGCCCATGGTGAGAACCAGATCACCGGGCCTCGTCATTCCCGCGACCACGGCGGGGACCTCGCCCTTGTCGTGCACGGCGGTGACGTCGGCACCCGCGGCCCGCGCCGCCTCGATGATCAGCTCGCTGGTGACCCCGGGGATCGGGTCCTCGCGGGCCGGGTAGATGTCGAGGACCACCGACGCGTCCGCGAGGGCCAGCGCGTCGCCCATCTCCTTGCCCAGCTCCTGGGTCCGGGAGAAGAGGTGCGGCTGGAAGACGACCAGGATCCGGGCGTCCCCGGCAGCGGCGCGCATCGCCTCCAGGTCGGCGGTCATCTCGGTCGGGTGGTGGGCGTAGGAGTCGATCACCTGGACGCCGCCCGCCTCGCCCTTGAGCTGCAGGCGCCGCTTGACCCCGGTGTACGCGGCCAGGGCGGGCGCGAGCTCGGCGGCCGGGACCCCGAGGGCCACGCCCGCGGCGAGCGCGGCGACCGCGTTGTGCGCGTAGTGCCGGCCGGGCACGGACACGGTGAACGTCAGCTCGACCCCGTCCAGCGCGACGGTGACCTCGCTCTTCAGGCCCTGCGGTACGACGGACAGCACCCGGACGTCGGCGTCCGCGGCCTCGCCGTACGTCACCGTGCGGACCTTCCCCGCCACCCGGCGGGTCAGTTCGCGCGCGCCCTCGTGGTCGGCGTTGACCACCAGCGTGCCGCCGGGCACGATCCGGCCGGCGAAGGTCTCGAAGGACTCGTGGATCTCGTCCATCGAGGCGTAGTTGGCGTGGTGGTCCAGCTCCACGTTGAGGACGATGGCGACCTCGGGCGCGTACTTGTGGAAACTGCGGTCGGATTCGTCCGCCTCGGCGACGAAGATCTCGCCCTCACCGTGCCGGGCGTTGGAGCCGGGGGCGTCCAGGTCGCCGCCGATGGCGTACGAGGGGTCGCGGCCCAGCGCGGTCAGGGACACCGCGAGCATGGACGTGGTGGTGGTCTTGCCGTGCGTGCCGGCCACCGCGATCGGACGCAGGCCGTCCATCAGGGCGGCGAGGGCGTCCGAGCGGTGCACCACGGGGATGCCGAGCTCGGCCGCGCGGGCCAGCTCGGGGTTGTCCTTGCGGATCGCCGACGACACGACCACGCAGCTGGCGTCGTCGGCGAGGTGCCCGGCCGCGTGTCCGATGTGCACGGTGACGCCGAGCGCCCGCAGCGCCTCTGCGGTCTCCGACTCCTTGGCGTCACTCCCCGCCACCCGGGCCCCGCGCTGGGCGAGGATCTTGGCGATCCCCGACATCCCGGCGCCGCCGATCCCGATGAAGTGCGGACGCTCCATGGCGGAAGGAAGGCCGGGTGCCATGTATTTCTCCCAGAGACGGTGACATGCGAAAGCGCCCCTAGCCTATGTGCTGGACCACAGGTCACTGTGCAAGGGACGCACGGCATGCCTGCCCAGGGACACGGGGAACTGCGCGACCAGCCCCCGCGGGCCCGCACCCGGCCACGCACGGGACCGGACAGGACCGCCCCCGAGACCGGCCGCTACGCCTTGCTGTGCGAGAACAGCTTCAGCACCGGCACGCCCACCTTGTGCCGCGCCCGCGACGCCCAGTCCCGGTGGAAGAACTCCTCCACATAGTGGGGGTCGGTCAGCACGATCACCTCGTCCGCGCCCACCTCTTCCACCAGCTTCCGCAGCGCGTCCAGCGGGTGGTCCTCGACCATCCGCCCCTCCGCCGTGCTCCCCGCCGCCCGCAGGGCCGTCAGGGACACGTCCAGCGCCTGCTCGGCCGGCCCCTTCGCCGCCTCCCCCTCCGGGGTCTCCCGCTCGCGCGCGGCCTCGTCGAGCTCGCCGAGCGCGATGTCGTCGATGGCGCGCAGCAGCCGGTCCGCCTGGTCGCCGCGCGGCTGGAGCAGCACGTGGAAAGCGACCTGCTCGTCCCCGTGCAAGGTGGTGACGAACTCCACGTCGGCGGACGTCAGGGCCTTCTCGATCATCAGAACGCTTGTGAACACCAGGCGCCTCTTCTCCCTAGAGGGTCGCTCGACCCTCTGTCCTCCGTGGGGCCGGCCCCCCTGCGGAAACCATCCTGCCCCGTGATCGCACGGGTACTGCCGGATTCAGTCTGCCCGCCGGAAGCCAAGCGGAACGACACATTCCGCTGATGTCAGGACCGGCGGTAGCGGCCGAACAGGAATCCGGCCTCTTCCAGGAGGGACACTAGTTCGAAGCGTCGGGGTACGGCGACACCGGGCCCCCCGGCGATCCGCTGCGCGCCCCCCGCCGTGAGGGTCGGAGAGAGCGTCAGGCACAGCTCGTCGAGGACGCCGGCCGCGATCAGCTGCCCCAGCAGCCGGGGACCGCCCTCGGTGAGCAGCCGGGTGTGGCCGAGGCCGGCGAGGGCACGGACCGCGCGGGCGGGGTCGACGCCGACGCCGTCACCGGCGACCACCACGCGGGCGCCGGCCTTCTCCGCCGCGGCGATCCGGTCCGGCGCGGCGGCCGCGCCGGTGAGGATCAGCGTGGGCACGAGGGGCGAGGTGAACAGCGGGAGCGAGAAGTCGAGGTCGAGGCTCGCGGTGACGACGGCGACGGCGGCGACCGCGGCCTGCCCCGCGGCCGCCCGCGCCCCGGCGAACTCCGCCCGCTCACGGACCGGCCGGTAACCCTCCTGCCGTACCGTTTCCGCGCCGACGACGACGACGTCCGCGAGCCCTCGCAGGGTGCCGAAGATCCGCATGTCGGCCGCGCCGGAGATGGGCTGCGACCGCCCGTCGTGCTGACCGGCCCCGTCGAGCGTGGACACCATGTTGGCCCGCAGCCAGGCCTCGTGCCCCGCGGACTCGGGGTAGGCGTAGGCGAGGGCCAGCTCGGCGAGGCTCCACTCCCGGTCGGCGGAACCGGAGTCCCCGGCCCCGCCCCCGGGCCGCACCTCCCCGGCCGGACCGCTGGAGGGCCGGGCTGTTGTTCGTTCGGTCACAGGGAACAGGCGTCGCATGCCGTGCAGTGTGGCACGGCAACTAGCATGGGTGACCGTGTCGTCTTCTCCCGCCGCATCCGAGGTCAGCCCCATAGCCGACGCGGCCCCGCTGTCGCTGTGCGCACGCTCGCCGCACGTCCCCGCGGACCGGCTGGTCGCCGAGATGGTGCCACCGCCCCGGTTCGACTCGGTCCGCTTCGCCACCTACCTCCCGGACCCGAACCAGCCGAGCCAGATTGAGGCCGTGCGGGTGCTGGAAGGGTTCGCCGGGGGTCTCGGCGGTGCGCACGCGGTGGCCGGCGGCAAGCGCGGCTTCTTCGGCCTCGGCAGGGCGAAGGCGCCCAAGGCACCGGCCGGCCCCCGCGGGGTCTACCTCGACGGCGGGTACGGCGTCGGCAAGACCCACCTGCTGGCCTCGCTCTGGCACGCCACCCCGGCCGAGCCCGCGCTGAAGGCGTTCGGCACCTTCGTGGAGCTGACCAACCTGGTCGGCGCCCTCGGCTTCCAGCAGACCGTGCAGACGCTCTCCGGCCACCGCCTGCTGTGCATCGACGAGTTCGAACTGGACGACCCCGGCGACACCGTCCTGGTGTCGACGCTGCTGGGCCGCCTGGTCGAGGCCGGGGTCGCGCTCGCCGCCACGTCCAACACCCTGCCGGGCAAGCTGGGCGAGGGCCGGTTCGCCGCCGCCGACTTCCTGCGGGAGATCCAGGGCCTGTCGGCCCACTTCCGCACCCTGCGCATCGACGGCGAGGACTACCGCCACCGCGGCCTGCCCGAGGCGCCCGCGCCGTTCTCCGAGGAGCAGGTCACCAGGGCGGCCCATGCCACCCCCGGCGCCTCCCTCGACGCCTTCCCGCAGCTGCTCGACCACCTGGCCAAGGTGCACCCCAGCCGGTACGGCGCGCTGACCGACGGTCTGCGGGCCGTCTGCCTGACGGACGTGCAGCCGGTGCCCGACCAGTCGACCGCGCTGCGGCTCGTGGTCCTCGCGGACCGGCTCTACGACCGCGAGGTCCCGGTCCTGGCCTCCGGGCTGCCCTTCGACAGGCTGTTCAGCGAGGAGATGCTGAACGGCGGCTACCGGAAGAAGTACTTCCGCGCGATATCCCGGCTCACCGCGCTGGCCCGGGACGCCAAGGGGCTCGTGGCCGCCGGATAGGCCGGTCGACGACCCATTATGTGATCAAGCTCTTCAGGTCAAGAGCCCGATCAGGCCATCCCATCGCCGCTTTTCACGCTCTCTTCGGCTCGCAACGCCAAGTTAACCCTGCAAACATCTTTGCAGGGTTACTGTGTTTCTTGACCAACCATTGACCTGTGCTTGGTGCACACGAGAGGCGTGAACTGCCGCGAGGGGGGCTCATGTTTCGAGGTACGACGGCCCGGACCGTGCTCTCGCTCCTCGCCGCCGCCCTGCTCGCCGTCCAGTTCTTCGCCCCCGCGGCAACCTTCGCAGCCGCGCACACCCTCAGTCACGTCGAGGCCAAGGCCCAGGCCGGGCCGCAGGTCTCGGCGAAGACCGTGAGCGTCGCCTCGGCCGTCCTGCGCGACCACGGCCGCTGCGGTGAGCCACCGGCCCCGCCCCGGAGCGTGGACCGCCATCGCAGCGCCACCGCCGGCTGGGCCGACGCCCGTCCGGCCACCGCGCGGCACACCGAGTCGATACGCACCCCGGCACCTGCCGCCGCCGGACACCACGGCACGTCGAGAGCGTCCAGAGCCCACACACAGGCCACGCTGCAGGTCTTCCGCTGCTGACCGGCCGGGCTCGGCCCCCGGCTCCCACCGCCACACGTCTGACGCATTTCCCCCCACCACCGTCGTGCAAGCCCGACGCGCCGCTGTAGCGCGCCAGGAGGAGTCCACACACCATGCAGCCCCTCATCGACAACGCCCGTACGTTCGGACAACGCCCTGAGGAGTTCGCCAGGCTCGCCGAAGGCCAGTCCCCGCAGGTGCTCTTCATCACCTGCTCCGACTCCCGGGTCGTCCCGGCCCTGATCACCGGCGCCCGCCCGGGCGAGCTCTTCGAGCTGCGCACCGCGGGCAACATCGTCCCGCCGTACGCCTCGGTCCACCCCACCAGCGAGGCGGCCACCATCGAGTACGCCGTGGAGGTGCTCGGCGTCCGCGACATCGTCGTCTGCGGGCACTCGCACTGCGGTGCCGTCGGCGCCCTCGTGCGCGGCGACGACCTGACCGCCGTACCCGCCGTACGGGACTGGCTGGCCAGCGCCGAGCCGCGCCCGAGCGGGGCGGCCGAGGACCCTGCCGTCACCGAGGGCGTGCAGGACCACGTGCTCGCCCAGCTGCTGCGGCTGCGCTCGTACCCCTTCATCGACCGGAAGCTGGCGGCGGGCGAACTGACCCTGCGCGGCTGGTACTACGAGGTCCACACCGGTGCCGTGCGCGAACACCGGGCCGACACCGACACCTTCGAGGCCCTGTGAGCGCCGCGATGACGAGGTTCCCCTCCATACGGCAGGACTTCGCCGCCTCTCTCGTCGTCTTCCTGGTCGCGCTCCCGCTCTGCGTGGGGGTGGCCGTGGCCTCCGGTGTCCCGGCCGAACTCGGCCTGGTCACCGGCATCGTGGGCGGTGTCGTCACCGGGATGCTGCGGGGCAGCAGCCTCCAGGTGTCGGGGCCGGCCGCCGGCCTGACCGTGCTCGTCTTCGAGGCGGTGCGGGAGTTCGGGCTGCCGCTGCTCGGGGTGATCGTGCTGGCCACCGGCGTCCTGCAGATCGCCATGGGCCTGCTGAGGCTGGGCCGCTACTTCCGGGCGATCTCGGTCTCGGTCGTCGAGGGCATGCTGGCCGGAATCGGTCTGGTGCTGATCGCCGGCCAGCTGTACCCGGCGCTCGCCGCCAAGGCCCCCGAGTCGGGCCTGGGCAAGATCGCCGGCCTGCCCGGAGCCTTTCTGGACACCCTCGGGGACGGCGGAGCACTGGCCTCGTTCGCCCTGTGCGCGGGCACGGTCGCGGTCCTGGTGCTCTGGAAGCACGCCCCGGCGACGGTCCGGACGGTCCCCGGACCGCTCGCCGCCGTCGGCCTCGCCACCCTGGCCGCGTTCGCGCTGAGCCTGCCGGTGGCGACCGTCGAGGTGCACGGGCTGCTGGAGTCCGTCCAGCCGCCGCCGCTGTCCGCCTTCGGCGAGCTGGCGAGCGTCGGGCTGATCGGCACGATCGTCGCGTTCACGCTGATCGCGTCCGCCGAGTCGCTGTTCAGCGCGGCGGCGGTGGACCGGCTGCACAGCGGTCCGCGCACCGAGTACGACCGCGAGCTGGTCGCCCAGGGCGCGGGCAACGCGCTCTGCGGCGTGCTGGGGGCGCTGCCGATGACCGCGGTGATCGTGCGCAGCGCGGCCAACGTGCAGGCGGGCGCCCGCACCAAGGCGTCCCGGGTGCTGCACGGCGTCTGGCTGCTGCTGTTCGCGGCGCTGCTGCCGGGGGTGCTGGGCTACATCCCGATTCCGGCGCTCGCCGGGATCCTGGTCTACTCGGGCGCCAAGCTCATCCCGGTGCGCGCGCTGGCCGTGCTCTGGCGTGAGCACCGGGGCGAGGCGGTCATCCTGGTCGCCACGGCGGTGTCGATCGTCGCGGTCAGCATGTTCGAGGGCGTGCTGATCGGGCTCGCGCTGTCGGTCGTCAAGACGGCCTGGGAGGCGTCGCACCTCAAGCTGGAGGTCGTCGACAAGGGGGCGGGACCGATCGACGCGTACCTGTCGGGCAACGCCACCTTCCTGCGGCTGCCGAAGATACTCGACAGCCTGGAGGCGCTGCCCCAGGACCGCCCGATCCGGGTGGACCTCTCCGGGCTGCACCACCTCGACCACGCCTGCCGGACCGCGCTGGAGAGCTGGGCCGAACGGCACAGCGACGCGGGCACCGAGCCGGTGAAGGTCACGGCCGCCTGACCCGGCGGCCGTCCCGGGCCGGGGTGCCGACGCCGCTCGGCGCACCGGCCCGGACCTGTTTCCCGGGGGCCGTGGCCCCGGCCCAGCCACCGGGCATATCGTTGCAGATATATACATATCGGTCCTCTCTGCCTGGGGGTCGTGATGGTTCAGGAGCTGCTGGTCGCGGTGGTCGCGGCGCTGTGCTTCGGCGCGCTGTACCTGGCCGCCGGCGCGCGGGTCGTCAAGCAGTACGAACACGGCGTGCTGTTCCGGCTCGGGCGGGTCACCGGTGACGTACGGACACCCGGCTTCAACCTGGTGATCCCGTTCGTGGACCGGCTGTACAAGGTCAACTTGCAGATCGTCACGCTGCCGATCCCCGCCCAGGAGGGCATCACCCGCGACAACGTCACCGTGCGCGTGGACGCGGTCGTCTACTTCCGGGTGGTCGACGCGGTGAGCGCGCTGGTCAAGGTCGAGGACTACAAGTTCGCCGTCTCGCAGATGGCCCAGACCTCGCTGCGGTCCATCATCGGCAAGAGCGACCTGGACGACCTGCTCTCCAACCGCGAGAAGCTCAACCAGGGGCTGGAGCTGATGATCGACAGCCCGGCCGTGGGCTGGGGTGTGCAGGTGGACCGGGTCGAGATCAAGGACGTGTCCCTGCCGGACACGATGAAGCGCTCGATGGCCCGGCAGGCCGAGGCCGACCGGGAGCGCCGGGCCCGGATCATCAACGCGGACGCCGAACTGCAGGCGTCGAAGAAGCTCGCCGAGGCGGCCCAGCAGATGGCGGACACCCCGTCGGCCCTGCAGCTGCGGCTGCTGCAGACGATCGTCGCGGTGGCCGCCGAGAAGAACTCCACCCTGGTCCTGCCGTTCCCGGTGGAGCTGCTGCGGTTCCTGGAGCGGGCCGGCCGGCCACCGGTGCCGGACGGCGAGACGCCGGCCGGTGAGACGCCGGACGAGGGGATGCCGGCCCGTGACACCCCGGCCGGGATCACCGGGAGCACTGTGCGGGGAGGGCCGCCGCCCGGGTGACCCGGTGCCGCGCCGTCCGCCGCGCCACCCTGGAAAATCGGACATACCGACCTACGTTCATACGGTGATCCGACTAGCACGCCGTCTGACCGGTACGACCGCCGTATGCGTCGCCCTGGGCGCCGCGCTCGCCGCCTGCGGTACCACCGAGGCCCCCCACCCGGGGTCTCCGGCGCCCACCAAGCCCACTTCCTCCCCCTCCGTGACCGCGCCGCCCACGCTCCCCCCGGGCCCCGGCGGTGCGGCACCCGTCTTCATGAACGGTCCGCGCACCCTGGGCAAGACCGTCGCCTTCACCTTCGACGCCGACATGACCGCGGACCAGGGCCCGCGCGCGGCCGCCGGCGAGCACTTCGACAACCCGGCGCTGATCGCGACCCTGCGCAGGCTGAAGGTGCCGGCCACGATCTTCATGACCGGCCGCTGGGCCGACCAGTACCCGGACCAGGCCCGCTCCCTGGGCCGCGACCCGCAGTTCGAGGTCGCCAACCACTCCTACAGCCACTACGCGTTCACCGGCGACTGCTACGGCCTGCCCACCGTCGCCGCCGCGAACATGAAGTCGGACGTGGAGCGCGCCTACGCCGCCCTGCTCCGCGCGGGGGTGCCGCACCCGATGCCGTACTTCCGCTTCCCCGGCGGCTGCTACGACCGGCAGGCGCTGCGCGCGGTCGGCGCGCTCGGGGTCACCGCGGTGCAGTGGGACGTGGTGAGCGGGGACGCCTTCGCGACGGACGCCGACGCGGTGGCCAAGCAGGTGCTGGACGGGGTGAAGCCCGGGTCCGTGGTCGTCATGCACTGCACCCGCAGCGCCGCCCCGACCACCGAGCAGGTGGTCCGGACCGTCGTACCGGAGCTGCGCAAGCGGGGCTTCCGGTTCGTGAAGGTCTCCGAGCTGATCGGGGAGACCTCGGGTCACCGGTGACCGTCCTACGCTGGAGACATGAGCGACGAGGGCTGCTGCACCGTCAGCGAGGCCGCGAAGCCGCCGACGGCGGCGGGTCCGCCGTACGCGGAGTGTGTGCTGTGCCGGGAGCCGACGGAGTACCCGGAGTCGTACCGGGGCATCACGATGTGCCCGCGGTGCGAGTGGGAGGAAGCTCAGCGGGCCGCCTGTTCAGGATGAGCGGCGGCCGTCGAGGGCGCAGGCCACGGTGAAGGCCGCGGCGGTGAGCAGGGCCGCCGCGGCCAGGGGCAGCGGCGACACCGGGACCCGGCCGGACTCCGATCCGGTGACCAGGCCGCTGACCGCGGCGTGTGCCGGGGAGCCCCCGACCACCATGGCGAGCAGCGCGGCCAGCAGCATCATGGGCACCGCCCGGCCCGGTGAGCGCAGCAGCGGCCGGTTGGTGAGCGCGCCGACGGCGCTGCCGAGCAGCGCGCAGGCGAGGGTCGCGAGGAGGCCGGCGGCTCCGGCCTGGACGGGTGACACCGGGAACCGGTGGTCGTTGGTGGCGTGCCGGCTGATCACCGTCACGACCAGGGTGGCCGCCGTGCCGAGCAGGGCCGCGACGGCGAGGGCGGTGAGCAGGGCGGCCAGGTGCGCCCTGGCCGGGCCGCGCGCCGCGGTGACACAGGCGCGGGCGGCCGCCGGTTCGCCGGTGACACAGATCCGTACCAGCCAGGCGGCCACCGGCAGCAGCGCGGCGGCCGTGTAGCCGAGCGAGTCCAGCACCGGCTGACCGCTCTGCACACCGACGCCCAGGAACACGGCGTAGAGGATCACCGGTGGCAGCCAGCGCTGGGAGCGCAGGAGCAGGGCGGCCTGGTAGCGCAGGAGTGCGGTCATGGGCGGTCTTTCTCGTCCGGCGGGACGTCCGATGGCCCGGCGGGATCGGAGGGCTCGGAGGGTTTGGAAGGCTCGGTGGTCTTGGAAGGCTCGGTGGTCTTGGAAGGCTCGGTGGTCTTGGAAGGCTCGGTGGTCTTGGAAGGCTCGGAGGGGTCGGTCTTGGAGGGGCTGACGGAGAGCACGTGCCAGGACGGACGGGCCGTCAGGAGGGCGCGCAGGACCACGTCCGAGTGGGACGCGGGAACCGTAAGACGGTAGGTGCCGGGGGTCGGTTCCTCGGCCGCGGCCGCCGTACGGGTCGCGTCGGCCGGCAGCCGGCCGCCTGCGGGTCCCCGGACGGTGACCTCGGTGAGCGCGCCTACGGGTGAAGTCGCCTGGTCGGTACGGGGTTTGAGGGTGCCGTCGACGATTTGGTGGATGGCGTCGGGCACGCCCGCGAGGCGCCGGGGATCGTGATCGACGAACACGACGGCGCCCCCGGCGGCGGTCCGCTCGGCGACGGCCCGCTCCAGTTCGGCGCGGGCCTCGGCGTCCAGGCCGGTCCAGGCCTCGTCGAGGACGAGGAGTTCGGGGTCGGCGAGCAGCGCCTGGGCGACGGCGACCTTCTGGCTGGTGCCCTTGGAGAGTTGGGCCATGGGGGTGGCCGCGTGGGCGGCGGCGCCGAAGCGCTCCAGCCAGTCCGCTGCGCGGGCGGCGGCCGACCCGCGGGAGAGGCCGTGGACGGTACCGAGATGGGTGAGGTAGCCGACGGGGGTGAAGGGGAGGGCCGAGGGGAAGCGCTCGGGTACGTACGCGGTGCGGGGGCGGCCGGTGACACGGCCCTCCGTGGGTACGTCTATGCCGGCGACGATGCGGAGCAGGGTGGACTTGCCGGTGCCGTTCGCTCCTTCCAGGCGGGTGAGGGAGCCGGGGGCCAGGGTGAGGTCGATGCCTCTTAACACCCAGGGGCCGCGTATGCCGTAGCGGCGGCCTACGCGGGCCAGTTCAAGATCACGCTGCATGGGGACATTGTCCTGCGGGATCGGGGCGGCAGGTTACGGTCGTGTGCGGTCCACGGGCGGGTGGGGGCCGTTCGCGCAGTTCCCCGCGCCCCTTATAGGTTGGCCGGTGTGAGCGAAGTTTCCGCGCGTCCCGACGACAGTCCCTTCCGGACGGAGCCCACCCAGCGCGACGAGGCACCTCAATTCGTGCTGCCTCTCGTCGTGCGGGTGGAGAAGGCGGCTCCCCCGGCCCGCACCGACGCCCTCGAAACGGCCGCTCGGGCTGTCCTGACCATGCTCAGTGACGAGCGGGCCCTCGGCGACGGTGCGTGGGCGCAGGCCGTGCGGGACTGGGAGGACGCCCGGATCCGGAAGGTCGTACGGCGGGCGCGGGGCGCCGAGTGGCGGCGGGCCGGGGAGTTGCCCGGGATCACTCTCACGGGGAAGTCGGCCGAGGTACGGGTGTTTCCGCCGGTTCCCCTGGACGGGTGGCCCAAGGAGCTGGCCAAGTTGCAGGTGTCCGGGACCGAGTTGGACGATCCGGAACCGCCGGCGGGCGCCGACCGGTCCGGACCGGTGCTGTGGCTGAACCCGGAGTTGCGGATGTCGGCGGGGAAGGCGATGGCCCAGGCCGGCCACGGTGCCCAACTCGCCTGGTGGGCGCTGCCGGAGGAGGAGCGCCAGGCGTGGCGCGAGGCCGGGTTCCCGCTCGCCGTGCGCACCGCCGATCCGGGCGAGTGGCGTGAACTGACGTCCGGTCGGCTGCCGTTGGTCCGGGACGCCGGGTTCACCGAGATCGCGCCGGGCAGCTGCACGGTGGTCGCGGATCATCCCGCACTGCGCTGAACTGGAATTTTTTGACAACCCTGACGAACTTTGCCGTTTGTTTGAACACCATCGCCGTCCCGCCCGTACGTCCTGGCACTGAACCAGCGACACGGGGAGGCTTCCCTTGCGGCGTTTCCACGGTACGGCGCTGATGGTGGCGGCCCTCGCATCACGATCCTGGAGAAGACCGGCAAGGTCGACTTCGAGGCCATCGCCGACGAGGTCGCGGGCTCGACCACGGCCGGCCCGACCGGTCCCGCGGTCCCGGCACCGGGTGTGGTGGTGTCCTCCGCACCGGCCGCGCGGGCCAGCGGCGACGTGCGCACCACCTCCCGGCCCTCCCCCGGCGAGCCGGGCACGGTGAACACCGGGCGCCCGGACCCGGTGGACTCCCTGGGCGTGCTCGGCGGACAGCCGGCCCCACAGCTCCCCGGAGCGCGGTCGCGAACCTCAAATGTTGCTCTGAAGCGGCAGGCAACGCGGTTCGCGGCCGCGCTCCGGGGCCATACCCCCGTCATTCGGAGCAGGAGGGGGACGGCCATGACCGCGCAGCGGCTGGGGACGGGCATCGGCTGGCGGCCGGAGATCGCGGACGCCGTGGAGCGCATGCCGGGCATCGAATGGGTCGAGGTCGTGGCCGAGAACACCTGTCCGGGCCACCTCCCCGAGTCGCTGCGGCGGCTGCGCGAGCGCGGGGTCACCGTCGTGCCGCACGGCGTCTCACTGGGCCTGGGCGGCGCCGACCGCCCGGACGAGGACCGGCTCGCCGCGCTCGCCGAGCGGGCGACGGCGCTGGGCTCTCCGCTGGTCACCGAGCACATCGCCTTCGTCCGCGCGGGCGGCCCGCGCACGGCGTCGCCAGTCCTGGAAGCGGGCCACCTGCTCCCGGTCCCCCGCACCCGGGACGCCCTCGACGTGCTCTGCGAGAACATCCGCGTCGCCCAGGCCGCGCTGCCCGTGCCGCTCGCCGTCGAGAACATCGCCGCGCTCATCTCGTGGCCGGGCGAGGAGATGACCGAGGGGCAGTTCCTGTACGACCTGGTGGACCGGACCGGGGTACGGCTGCTGATCGACGTGGCGAACCTGCACACCAACCACGTCAACCGCAGTGAGGATCCGGCCAGGGCGCTCGCCGAGCTGCCCGTCGAGGCGATCGCGTACGTGCACGTCGCGGGCGGCGTCGAGCGGGACGGCGTCTGGCACGACAGCCACGCCCATCCGGTGCCCCCGGCGGTCCTGGACATCCTGACCGGCCTGGCGTCCCGGGTCGCGCCGCCCGGTGTGCTGCTGGAGCGGGACGAGGACTTCCCGGCACCGGCCGAGCTGGAGCGGGAGGTGGCGGCGATCCGGGCGGCGGTCGCGGCGGGGGGCGCGGCGGGTGCGGGGGCCGGCGGCCGGTGGGAGCACTCGCCGGCGGCGACCGGGCCCGAGGTCACGCAAGCCCCGGAGGTCCCGGAGGTCCCGGAGGCCACCCGCCGGCGGGTCGGGCTCGCGCAGACCGCGGTGCTGTCGTCGCTCGTCGCCGGGACGCCGGTGCCGGAGGGGTTCGACCGGGTGCGGATGGGGGTGCAGGCGCGGGCGCTGGCCGCGAAGCGGGCGGACGTGGTCGCGAAGGTGGCGCCCGAGCTGCCGGAGATCCTGGGGGCGGGGTACCGGGCGGCGTTCCTGGCGTATGCACAGGAGCGGCCGATGTCGGGGGGCTACCGGAGGGACGCGCTGGAGTTCGCGGGGGCGCTGCTGCGGGCGGGGCGGCCGGGAGAAGGGGCCGCTCGTCGGCGGCTGGAGCGGTGGTGGTCGGAGCGGGCAGGGGCGGCACCGCGGCGGTCGCTTGCGCGGAAGGTACTGCTGCGGCGGGGCTAGTGGCCGGAGGGGGGACGCTCACCGGCGCTTGCCGGGCGCCGGCCGCGCCCACCCGTGCCGCCCCAGCGGCACGACTGCCCGCGGCTGCAGAAACCAAGAAGGCGGGGGGAGCTGCGCGACCAGCCCCCACCGGCCCACGGCCGGCACACCGCCCCGCACCGCCCTGCACCGCCCTGCCACGTCCGTCACACACGGCGCCCACTTTCCACACCCGTCGGTAATATGCCAACCCCGCACCCAACCGGCGTGCGGTGCTGGAGGCACTATGCGACCCCGACCCCCCGTCCAGGGACGAGGCATATTCAGCGGTACCGGGCTGATCATCGTCTGTCTGGCGGCGACCCTCGCCGCCCTGGTGTTCCCGATCTGGTCGTACGCCGACCGCGCCGACCCCACCGGCTCGGTGAACGTGCTCAGCGCCCAGAGCGTGTCGACGGCGTACGGCCCGCTGTCCGCGCAGGACCGGGACTTCATCGTCAAGGTCCGCCTCGCCGGGCTCTGGGAGCTGCCGGCCGGGGAGATGGCGGAGCAGAAGGGCACCACGGCGGCCGTGCAGACGGCCGGGCGGCACCTCGTCGACGGGCACATCGCCCTGGACTCCCGCGTCCGCACCGTCGCCACCCGGCTCGGCGTGCCCGTCCCGAACGTGCCGAACGCCCAGCAGCAGCAGTGGCTCGCCACGCTGAGCACCGCGCAGGGGCAGGACTTCGACCGGGAGTTCGCGAACATCGTGCGACTGGCTCACGGCCGGGTCTTCTCCCAGGTCGCCCAGGTCCGCGCCGCCACCCAGAACACCCTCGTGCGCGCCCTCGCCGACGACGCCAACGCCACCGTCCTCGACCACATCAAGGTCCTGGAGGCGACGGGCTACGTCGACTTCGCCACGCTGGCGCGGCAGTTGGCGACCACGCCCGCACCCGTGGCCTCGCCGCCCGTCGTCGCCCCGGCGGACGCCACCCCGGTCGCTCCGGAGCCGGCGCCGACCCCGTCGCCGTCCGAGACGTACGCCCTGCCGCCCGCGACCGCCGACCCGGCACCGGTCTCTCCGACCCCGTGACCTGCGCGGGAAACGGAACGTCACAGACCCACAACACTCGGTCCGGCATGTGAAAAGGGCATGGCGGTGGGCAGGCCGCGGGCATAGAAACATGTCATGTTCTGGGTCCTTCTCCTGCTCCTGGCCTGGGCCGTCGCCGGCACCGCCTGCACCCGGCTGTGCCTGGCCGCCGTACGGACGGCGGCCGCCGACACGGATGCGGGCCACGGGCACGCTCTGACGCTGTACGAGGCCGCGTTCCTGTCCGGCGGGCCCGCGCGGGTCGCCGATCTGACCCTGGTGTCGATGGCGCGGCAACGGCGGCTGCTGCTCGCCCACACCGGCTGGGCGACCGTCGTGGACCCGCGCGGGCGGGACGAGATGGAGCGGTCGGTGATAGGGGCCATCGGTCCCGAGGGGCAGTCGCGGATAGCACCGGTGCGCTCGGCGGCGGCCGGCGCCGAGGCCGTGCGCAGTCTCGGCGAGAGGCTGGTCCGTGCGGGGCTCGCGGTGCCCGACGCGGCGGCGCGGACGACGGTCGCCTCCGGTGTCCGGCAGGTCCGGGCCGCCGCGCTGGCGGTCCTCGCGCTCGGTGCCGCCGCGCTCGCCCTGCCCGCGCCGACCGGGATGCCGCGCGAGCTGGTCGCCGTCTGGTTCGCGCTCCCCCTCACCCTCACGCTGAGCTGTCTGGCCATCGCCCGGGTCGAGGCGCACCCGTACTCGCGCTGGGCCTCGCCGGCCGGGCAGCGACTCCTCGGCGTGCTGCACCGGCGGGCGGACCTGGCGGCCGACGACCAGTCGCTGCTGGCCTCCGTCGCCGTCCGCGGCATCCGCGCGATCGGCGAGCCGGAGCTGCGTGCGGCCTTCGCACACCGGGACCAACTCCCGCGGGAGTGAAGGGGGGCGCATCGGGGGCATTGCGCCGACACCGGCCCGGTGGTGCTTGCCTTCACCGACAGCCGGTCGAAATATCCCTTTTATTGCTGCCGTGCAGTCGCTGCGGCGCCGTTGCCGCCACGCCACCGCAGCCGTCGCACCGAAGGGATACGCCATGAGAGCCCCCGCCCTGTACTCGGCAGCCGGGTCCCTGATCCTGACCACCCTGGCCGCCGCCCCGGCCGGGAGCGTCCCCCGCGTCCCGGACACCGCGGCGGCCGAACTGCGCGGCACCGCCGTGGCCGCCGCACGGGCGCGGGCGGCGGGTGTCGACTTCGGCCGGTGCGCCACCGACCTGGAGGCGCCGGACACCTTCCGGTGCGGCACGGTGAGCGTCCCGCTCGACTACGCGCACCCGGACGGCAAGCAGATCAAACTGACCGTCAGCCGGGTGGCCGCCACCCACAAGGACCCGCACAACAGCAAGCGCAAGGTGCCCCGGCAGGGCGTCCTGGTCTACAACCCGGGCGGTCCCGGCGCCTCCGGGATGCTCTTCCCGATGATCGGCGTGCTGCCCGAGTGGAAGCGCATCGCCGCCGCCTACGACCTGGTCGGCTACGCGCCGCGCGGCGTCGACCGCTCCGCCCCGCTGTCCTGCGTCGACCCCAGGCACTTCTACAAGGCGCCGTCGCAGGCGCCGACGCACCCCTCCGAGGCGTACAAGAAGGCCCGGATCAAGGAGGCCAGGGCGTACGCGCGGGGCTGCCTGAAGCGGTCCGGGAGCAGGCTGCGCCACTACACCTCGCTCAACAACGCCCGTGACCTGGACGTGCTGCGCGCGGCGCTCGGCGAGGACCGGCTGACCTTCATGGGCGCCTCGTACGGCACCTACTTCGGCGCGCTGTACGCGACCCTCTTCCCCTCGCACGTACGGCGGATGGTGCTGGACTCGGCGGTGAACCCGGACCCGGAGCGGATCTGGTACCGGGACAACCTGGAGCAGTCGGCCGCGTTCGAGGGCCGCTGGGCGGACTTCCGGGACTGGATCGCCAGGCACGACGACGTGTACGGGCTCGGGGACACGGCCGCGAAGGTGCAGGCGAGTTACGACGAGGCGGTCAGGCGGCTGACCACGAAGGCGGCCGGCGGGAAGGTCGGGCCGGGGCAGTTGCAGGGGGCGTTCCTGTCCGCCGGGTACTACGACGACTTCTGGCCGAGCCGCGCGGACGCGCTGTCGAGGTTCCTGAAGGGGGACGCCAAGCCGTTGGTCCGGCTGGCGGCGCCGGCGCCGGAGACGGCCGCCGAGGCGGAGAACGGCAACGCGGTGTACACGGCCGTCGAGTGCAACGACGCGCCCTGGCCGACGAAGTGGCGGACCTGGGACCGGGACAACACCCGGCTGGCGCGCGTGGCCCCCTTCGAGACCTGGGACAACGCCTTCATGAACCTGCCGTGCGCCTACTGGCCGGTGCCCCGGCAGAAGGCACTCGACGTGCGGACGGGCCCCGGCGAGCTGCCGCCGACGCTCATCCTGCAGGCCGAGCGGGACGCGGCCACGCCGTACGCGGGCGCGCTGGAGATGAACCGGCGCCTGTCCGACTCGGTGCTGGTGACCGAGCGGGACGCGGGCACGCACGGCATCGGCGGCGGCCCCAACAAGTGCGTGAACGGCTATCTGGAGGCCTACCTGCTGGAGGGCCGGCTCCCGCAGCGGCGCGCCTCCTGCGCGGGGCACCCGGAACCGAAGCCGTCGGCGCCGGCCGACCACACCCGGCGGAAGAACCTGCGGGACTCCCTGAAGGGCAAGGCCGACCAGCACTGACCACCGTCAGGCAAGCCCCGCGACCAGCTCCGCGATGTCCTTGCGGCGCCCGGTGAAGAAGGGGATCTCCTCGCGGACGTGGCGGCGGGCCTCGGAGCCGCGCAGGTGGCGCATGAGGTCGACGATGCGGTGGAGCTCGTCGGCCTCGAAGGCCAGCACCCACTCGTAGTCGCCGAGCGAGAACGAGGCGACCGTGTTGGCGCGCACGTCCGGGAAGCCGCGGGCCATCTTGCCGTGGTCGGCGAGCATCCGGCGGCGGTCCTCGTCGGGCAGCAGGTACCACTCGTAGGACCGCACGAACGGGTACACGCTGACGTAGTTGCGCGGCGTCTCGTCGGCGAGGAACGCCGGGATGTGCGAGCGGTTGAACTCGGCGGGGCGGTGCAGCGCCATGTTCGACCAGACCGGCGTGAGCGCGCGGCCGAGCCTGGTGCGGCGGAAGAGGTTGTACGCCTCCTGCAGCTGGTCGCTGGTCTCGGCGTGCCACCAGATCATCAGGTCGGCGTCGGCGCGCAGGCCGGACACGTCGTAGGTGCCGCGGACGGTCACGTCCTTCGCGGCGAGCTGGTCGAACAGCTCCTGGACCTCGTCGGCATAGCCCGCGCGGTCCTCGGGCAGCACGTCCTTCAGCTGGAAGACCGACCACAGGGTGTAGCGGATGACCTCGTTGAGGTCCTTGGCCAGCTTGCCCTTGTTCGGGATCCTGCCGGACTCGGTGGTGGGGGCGTCGTCACTCATGGCCCTATTCTCCCGCTCCGCCGTGCAGGCTCTGCACCGGGTTGGCCGTCAGCTCCGCCACACCGCTGAGGTCGCCCGCCAGCTGGTCCACCGCCGCGTTCGCGCTCGCGATGCAGGCCGGGATGCCCACACCGTCGTACTGCGCACCGCACACCGCGAGGCCGGGGAGCTTGGCGACGTGCTCGCGGACGCGGGCCACGCGCGCGTGGTGGCCGACCGGGTACTGGGGCAGGCCGTCGGTCCAACGGGTGACCCGGGTGGCCACGGGGACCGCGTCCAGGCCGGCGGCCTCCCGCAGGTCGCGCCGGGACAGCTCCACCAGCTCGGCGTCCGCGCGGCCGAGGATCTCGGTCTCGCCGTACCGGCCGACCGAGGTGCGCAGCACGACGACGTCCGGGTCCTCCTCGGCGATCCAGCCCCACTTCTGGGAGGCGAAGGTGGAGGCCTTGATGGTGCGGCCGTCGACGGGCGGGACGAGGAAACCGCTGCCCTCGGGCAGGTCCAGGCCGGCCCGGCGGTAGGCGAGGGTGACCAGGGCCATCGAGGCGTACTCGACGGCGGCCAGCTCGGCCGCGGCGGCGGGCGCCTCGGCACGCAGCAGGCCGGCGGCGACGGGGGCCGGGACGGCCACGATCACGGCGTCCGCGTGGAGCACCCGGTCGCCGGCGACCACCCGCCAGGCGGTGGCCGGCGAGGGGGCGGGCGCACCGGCCCGGGAGTCCCCACCGGCGGCCGCGGCCGCGTGGTCGGCCGGCACCCTGCGCAGCTGCGTCACGGGTGCGCCGGTGACGATCTCGCCGCCGCGGGCGCGGACCGACGCGGCCACCGCGAGGGGGAGGGTGCCGACGCCGCCCTCGATGCCCATGAAGACCGGCCCGGCCTGCGGGCCGGCCGCGGCCTTGGCCTGGATCTCGCGGACGGCCTCGGTGAGCGAGGTGTGGGTCCTGGCCGCCTGGTAGAGCTGCGGGACCGCCGAGCGCAGCGAGATGCGGTACGCGTCGCCCGCGTAGACGCCGCCGAGCAGGGGCTCGACCAGCCGGTCGACGACCTCCCGGCCGAGCCGGGCCGCCACGTACTCGCCCACCGCCACGTCGTCGCCGATCTCGGTGCGGGGCAGGTCGGCGTCGCGCCCGATGCGGGCGAGGCCCTCCGGGGACAGCACGCCGGACAGCGCGGCGGCGGTGCCGGGAACGCCCATGACATGGCCCTTGGGCATGGGACGCAGGGCACCCCGGGTCCAGATCGAGGCGGTGGCGGTGGCCGGCGGCTGCAACCGGTCGGCGAGACCCGCCTCGCGCGCGAGGGCGACCGCCTCGGGCCGGCGGGCCAGCATCGACTCGGCGCCCAGGTCGACCCGCAGGCCCGCGATCTCGCCGGGGAGCAGCTTGCCGCCGACTCTCCCGGAGGCCTCCAGCACGGTCACGCGCGCGCCGCGCTCCACCAGCCGGTGCGCCGCGGCCAGCCCCGCGATCCCGGCTCCGATGACGACGACATGCCCCGTGCCCGTACCCGTTGCGCTCATGTCCCCCACTCTCTCAGACCCCCACTGACAAGCCCGCCCCGGCCCGGTGACCCGTACGCGCCCGGACCGTGACCGGACCGGGACCGTCGCCCCCGAACGTCCCGCCCCGCCCCGGCGTCGAAGTCGCGTCATTCGTCACCGCCCTCGGGGGGAACCATGCGCCGTCCCGTACGCCCCGCACGACCCGTACGCCCCGCTCTCGCCGGTCTCCTGCTGGCCGCCGCCCTCGTCCTCACCGGCTGCAGTGCGAACGACAGCTCCGACGGCGGCCCCGCGAGCGATGCCAAGGCCGACGTGCGCAGCGCCGTGGGGGAGGCGGCGGGCTCCGCGGGTGCCCAGGACGCCGGCGGCGGGACCGCCAGGACGGCACCCGACCTCACCGCGGCCAGGATCATCCGCACCGCCTCCCTGACCGTGCAGGTCAAGGACGTCCCCAAGGCCCTGGACGCGGCTCGCACCACGGCCGGGGAGGCCGGCGGCTACGTCGGCGACGAGACCACCAGCCGGGACGCGGCGGGCCACGAACGCACCCGCCTGGTACTCCGGGTCCCCACCGACAGGTACGACGAGGTGCTCACCGGCCTCCAGGGCGCGGGCAGGCTGATCGGCCGCACCGCGAAGGCGCGGGACGTCACCGGCCAGGTGGTCGACGTGGAGAGCCGGATCAGGTCGCAGCGAGCCAGCGTGGCCCGGGTCCGCGCGCTGATGGACCGGGCGGCCAAGATCAGTGACGTGGTCACCCTGGAAGGGGAGTTGAGCAGCCGGGAGGCCGACCTGGAGGCGCTGCTGGCCCAGCAGGCCTCCCTGAAGGACCGCACCAGCATGGCCACGATCACGCTGTCCCTCACCCAGACGCCGGTGCGGAAGGCCGCGAAGGACGACAGCCCGGGGTTCACGGACGCCGTGTCCGGCGGCTGGCACGTCTTCGTCACCCTGCTGCGCTGGATCGCCCTGGCCGTGGGCGCGGCGCTGCCGTTCGCGGCCCTGGCGGCCGTACCGGCGCTGCTGTGGTGGTGGCGCAACCGCCGGCGCCGCACCGCCGCCCGGCCCGGCGGTGAGCCCTGAGCGAGTCCGAAGTGAGCGCGCCCCGTAGCGTGTTCGCATGACCATGAACAGTGGGCGGGAACGACTGGTGGTGATCGGCGGTGACGCCGCGGGCATGTCCGCGGCGTCCCAGGCACGCCGGCTGCGGGGACCGGACGAACTGGAGATCGTGGCCTTCGAGCGCGGCCACTTCTCCTCCTACTCGGCGTGCGGGATCCCGTACTGGGTCGGCGGCGACGTCGAGGAGCGGGAGGACCTGATCGCCCGCTCCCCGGAGGAGCACCGCGCCCGCGCGATCGACCTGCGGATGCGTACCGAGGTCATGGAGATCGACGTGGCCGGGAAGCGGGTCCGCGCGCGTGACGTCGATTCCGGCGCCGAGTCCTGGACGTCGTACGACAAACTCGTCATCGGCACCGGCGCCCGCCCGATCCGGCCGGACATGCCCGGCGGGGACGCGCCGGGGGTGCACGGGGTGCAGACCCTGGACGACGGCCAGGCCCTCCTCGACACGCTGGCCCGCACGGGTGGCCGCCGGGCCGTGGTGGTCGGCGCCGGTTACATCGGGGTCGAGATGGCCGAGGCGCTGATCAACCGGGGCTACGAGGTGACGGTCGTCAACCGCGGCAGCGAGCCGATGTCCACGCTCGACCCCGACATGGGCCGCCTGGTGCACACGGCCATGGAGGGCCTCGGCATCACCATGGTGAACGGCACCGAGGTCACGAAGCTGCTCACCGGCGAGGACGGCAGGGTGCGCGCGGTGGCCACGGAGGACGCCGAGTACCCGGCGGACGTGGTGATCCTGGGCATCGGCGTCCGTCCGGAGACCGGCCTCGCCCAGGCGGCGGGCCTGCCCGTCGGCCGTCACGGCGGACTGCTCACCGACCTCGCGATGCGGGTGCGCGGGCACGAGGACATCTGGGCGGGCGGCGACTGCGTGGAGGTCCTGAACCTGGTCTCGGGCCAGGAGCAGTACATCCCGCTGGGCACCCACGCCAACAAGCACGGCCAGGTCATCGGCACCAACGTGGGCGGCGGTTACGCCACCTTCCCGGGGGTCGTCGGCACGGCGGTGAGCAAGGTCTGCGACCTGGAGATCGCCCGCACCGGCCTGCGCGAGAAGGACGCCCTCCGGGTGGGCCTCCGGTTCGAGACGGTCACCGTCGAGTCCACGAGCCGGGCCGGCTACTACCCCGGCGCGAGCCCCATGACCGTCAAGATGCTCGCCGAACGCCGCACGGGCCGCCTGCTCGGCGTGCAGATCGTGGGCCGCGAGGGCGCGGGCAAGCGGGTCGACATCGCCGCGGTGGCCCTCACGGCGAACATGACGGTGGAACAGATGACAGCCCTGGATTTGGGCTACGCCCCACCGTTCTCCCCGGTGTGGGACCCGGTACTCGTAGCGGCCAGGAAGGCGGCGACCAAGGTGCGCAACGGTCACTGAAGCGCCCCGTCAGGGGCGCGGGGAACTGCGCGACCAGCCACAGCCCACCCGCACCCCGCAACGGCGATCAAGCCGTCCCGCTGATCCGCGGCAACGAAGTCACCCCCGCACCACCCGGCGCAGCCGCAGCAGCAGGCTGCTCGGTCCCCGGCCGCGCATGCGCGGCCGCGGGTCGCGTCGACCGCAGCCGGTTGCTCACCGCCTCGTCCAGCGTCACCGGCCGCTGCATCTGCGCGGCGAGCCGTCCCGCCTCCTGACCGAGCCGTGCCACGTCCTCCCAGGGAATCCGCACGACAAGGGAGAGCTCCGCCTCGCCGTCGGGCAGCGCCTGCATGGGAGGGAATGCCTGAGGAGTAACTTGCTCGTTCATCGCCTGTTCCTCACGTCGCCTGAACCTCACTCGGTCGCAAGGACATACGCACGCGCGCGTGCCGACGTTCACCGCGAATCCCCGCGCATCGAGCGCCCCCCGCCTGGGCACTAGTCAGCTGTGGTCATCCCCGTTCATGACGTGAACCCAGTGCGTCGCACGCCGTACGTGACGTACGCGCTGATCGCCGCGAACGTGCTCGTCTTCCTGTTCACGCCCGGCATAGCCGGTTCCGTGGCCGGCGGCAGCGATCTGGCGCAGCTGTGTCATCTGCAGGCCTTCATGGACCACTACGCGGCGGTCCCCCGAGAGCTGATCCACCATCAGATGCCGCAGCTGGTCCCGACCGGCCAGGTGGGCGTCGGCCGCCACGGCGCCGGCTGTGTCGTCGGCCCGCCGCACTACGACAAGTCACCGGCGCTGTCGGTGTTCACGGCGATGTTCCTGCACGGCAGCTGGCTGCACCTGCTGGGCAACATGCTGTTCCTGCTGATCTTCGGCAACAACGTCGAGGACCGGATGGGCCACATCCGCTTCTTCCTCTTCTACGTCTTCTGCGGCTACGCGGCCGGCTACGGCTTCGCGCTCCTGAACGCGTCCTCGGGCGACCCGCTGATCGGCGCGTCCGGCGCGATCGCCGGGGTCCTGGGCGCGTACCTGGTCCTCTACCCGAGGGCCAGGGTCTGGGTCCTGGTGCCCTTCCTGATCTTCCTGCCGCTGCGGCTGCCCGCCTGGCTGGTGCTGGGCTTCTGGTTCGTGCTGCAGGCCGTGTACTCGTCCGGCGAGGGTGTCTCCGACGCCGGGACCGTGGCGTACGCGGCGCACATCGTCGGCTTCCTGGTCGGCATGGTGCTCGCCTGGCCGCTCAAGCCGGGCACTCCCCCGCCGCCGGAGCCGCGCGGCCTGCTCTTCGGCAGGCGGGCCCGGCCCCGGCACTCGTGGTGAGGTCGCGTCAGCGGGCGGTCTCGGTGTGGACGAACTCGACGAGCCGGGTCAGCGCGTCGGGGTCGGTGGACGGCATCACGCCGTGGCCCAGGTTGAAGACGTGGCCTTCGAGACCGGCGGCGGCGTCGAGCACCTCGCGCGCCTTGGTCTCCACCGCGTCCTTGCCGGCGAACAGGACGGTCGGGTCGAGGTTGCCCTGGAGCGCCTTGCCGGGGCCGACGCGGCGGGCGGCCTCGTCGAGCGGGACCCGGTAGTCGACGCCGACGACGTCCGCGCCGGCCTCGCCCATGAGCTTCAGCAGTTCGCCGGTGCCGACCCCGAAGTGGATGCGCGGGACGCCGTACCCGGCGACGGTGTCGAAGACCTTCGCGGAGGCGGGCAGCACCGAGCGCCGGTAGTCGGCGGGGGCCAGCGCCCCGGCCCAGGAGTCGAAGAGCTGGACGGCGGAGGCGCCGGCCTCGATCTGCACCTTCAGGAACGCGGCCGTGATGTCGGCGAGACGGTCGAGCAGGTCGGCCCAGAGCTCCGGGTCGCCGTACATCATCGCCTTGGCGTTCTCGTAGGTGCGCGAGGGGCCGCCCTCGACGAGGTAGCTCGCGAGGGTGAAGGGGGCGCCGGCGAAGCCGATCAGCGGGGTCGGGCCGAGCTCGGCGGTGAGCAGGCCGATCGCCTCGGTGACGTAGGAGACGTCCTCGGGGGTGAGGTCACGGAGCTGGGCGAGGTCGGCGCGGGTGCGGATCGGGTCCGCGACGACCGGGCCGACGCCGGGCTTGATGTCGAGGTCGACGCCGATGGCCTTGAGCGGGACGACGATGTCGCTGTAGTAGATCGCCGCGTCCACGTGATGCCGGCGGACGGGCTGGAGGGTGATCTCCGCGACCAGCTCGGGCCTGGTGCAGGACTCCAGCATCGGGACGCCCTCGCGCACCTTGCGGTACTCGGGCAGTGAGCGGCCGGCCTGGCGCATGAACCACACGGGGGTGTGCGGCACGGGTTCGCGCCTGCACGCCTTCAGGAAGGCACTGTCGTACGTCGCTGTCGGCTGCTGGCCCGCAGGGCTTCCGTTCGCACTCACGACGGCAAGTCTCGCACGCCCCGGGAGCCGGTCCCGCAGCGCCCTTACATGGTCCTTAGGTGGTGTCTCTCCCTGCGCGAAGGCGTCGTTCCCCTTACTCTTCCCCGCATGGCTGCGGCTCAGGGACGACTGTCGGACGGCGCTGGCGGGACGGGCGAAGGGAAGGACACCGGGGAGGGCGAAGGACATACCGGGAGTACGGCGCCACCGGTACCGCCGGCCTTCCGGGCCGCGGTCGACGCGCTGCGCGGCGCCCGGCTGCGGCCGCAGGTCGAGGTGGAGCCGACCCCCGCCCCGCAGCGCCTCGCCCCGTTCGCGTACGCCCTGGAGGCGGCGGTGGTCGACGGCGAGCAGGATCTCGCCGACGGGCGTCTCGTCCTGCTGCACGACCCGGCCGGGCACGACGCCTGGCACGGCACGTTCCGGCTGGTCACCCTGGTACGCGCGGAGCTGGAGCCGGAGATGGCGGCCGATCCGCTGCTGCCGGACGTCTGCTGGGCGTGGCTGACCGGCGCGCTCCAGGCGCGCGGCCTGTCCTACGGGGAGCCGAGCGGGACCGTGACCCGCGCCAGTTCGCACTACTTCGGCGGGCTGTCGGCGCGCCCCGCCGCCTCGCAGATCGAGATCCGGGCCTCCTGGACGCCCCGGGAGGGCCGCTCCGGCGCCCCGGACACCGCCGCCCACCTGGCCTCCTGGTGCGACCTGCTGGCGCAGGTGGCGGGGCTGCCGCCGGCCGCCCCCGGTGACGCCTCGGTGGTCACGCTGCCGCAGCGCCGCGACCCGCAGGCCCGCTGAACCCGCACGTCACGGATCGGGGCCCGTCCACCCGGGTCCCGCCGACTCACCCTTCATTGACCATCTCTTTGTCGATACGGCCACTTTCTGTCCCGTACCGCTACAGCCCGAACCGACTCGATCTTCGGATGATCGATCGCGTGTCCGAATTGCACGTATTGTTACTCACCAGATCGTGATCATTCTCTAAAGGCGGACGGGTTTGATGCCGAAGACGACTGTGACCTTGAAAGCACGGTTCGTCCCGGCTTCTTCCCCCCAAGCCGGCCCCGTCCCCCACCCAGGAGGCCTGGTGTCCGTTCTCCTAGAGCAGCCCGCAAGCCTGGTCGCCTACCGCCCGAACAAGCCCACCGCCATGGTGGTCGTGGCCGACCCGCGCGTCCGCTCCACCGTCACCCGCCACCTGTGGGCGCTCGGCGTGCGCGATGTCATCGAGGCCTCGTCCATCGCGGAGGCTCGTCCCCGCATCGGCAACCCCCGCGACATCTGCGTCGCCGACGTCCACCTGCCCGACGGCTCCGGCCTGACCCTGCTGTCCGAGACCCGCGCGGCGGGCTGGCCCAACGGCCTGGCCCTGTCCGCCGCCGACGACATCGGCGCCGTCCGCAACGCCCTGGCCGGCGGCGTCAAGGGCTACGTCGTCACCGGCACCCGCACCAACATCGGGCTCCCCACCCGACCCGGTGCCGCCCCCATCGGCGCCGCCGCCCGCATGCACCGCCGCCCCCCGGGTGCCCCGAGCCACCCGGGCGGCTACCGCGAGCTCTCCGGCCGTGAGGTCGAGGTGCTCCGGCTGGTCGCGGAGGGCCAGTCGAACAAGGCGATCGGCGTCTCGATGGGACTGTCCGCCCTCACCGTCAAGAGCCACCTCGCCCGCATCGCCCGCAAGCTGGGCACGGGCGACCGCGCCGGGATGGTCGCCGTGGCCCTGCGCACCGGCATCATCCACTGAACCTCACCGATCACCCGCTCCCCGATCACCCGCTCCCCGATCACCACTCGCCGATCACCGACTGGTCAGGTGTTCACCGGTGTGACCGGACCGGCCGCCGGTCCGGCGCCCCGCCGCAGCCCACTGTCCCCCGTTCGTGGACCTGATCTTTCACCGGCCTGACTGGTTTACGACCCTCCGGCGTCCGTCGACGGAACGTTCCGTCGACGGACGCCGTCCACACACAGATACCCTTGACATGTGACCGACGCCCAAGACACCGCAGCAGACAGTTCACTGCGCACCACCGGGGGCACTCCTCCGGACGACGCCGGATCTTCTGTGACGGAGGCGCCGATCCCGTTGCTCGAGCCCCGTGAGGGCATTCCGCCGGTGGTCGTGGACGAGGCCGCGCTGGCCCGCGTGATCGCCGCCTTCGCGGCCGGCTCCGGCCCCGTCGCCGTCGACGCCGAGCGGGCCTCCGGTTACCGATACGGCCAGCGCGCCTACCTGGTCCAGCTGCGCCGGGAGGGCGCCGGCACCGCGCTGATCGACCCCGTCGCCTGCCCCGACCTGTCCGGCCTCGGCGAGGCGCTGGCCGGCGCCGAGTGGGTGCTGCACGCGGCCACCCAGGACCTGCCCTGCCTGCGCGAGATAGGCATGACGCCCAGCAGCCTCTTCGACACCGAGCTGGCCGGGCGGCTCGCCGGGTTCCCCCGGGTCGGGCTGGGCGCGATGGTCGAGGGCGTCCTGGGCTTCGTGCTGGAGAAGGGCCACTCCGCCGTCGACTGGTCGACCCGCCCGCTGCCCGAGCCCTGGCTGCGGTACGCCGCGCTCGACGTGGAACTGCTCGTGGACCTGCGGGACGCCCTGGAGAAGGAGCTGGACCGGCAGGGGAAGCTGGAGTGGGCGCGGCAGGAGTTCGACGCGATCGCGGCCGCGCCGCCGGCCGAACCGCGCAAGGACCCCTGGCGCCGGACGTCGGGGATGCACAAGGTGCGCCGGCGCCGGCAGCTGGCGGTGGTGCGGGAGCTGTGGCAGACCCGGGACCGGATCGCGCAGAAGCGGGACGTGTCGCCGGGCAAGGTGCTCGGTGACGCTGCGATCGTGGAGGCGGCGCTGGCGCTGCCGGCCACGGTGCACGCCCTGGCGGGGCTGAACGGCTACGGCCACCGGATGGGCCGCCGGCAGCTGGAGCAGTGGCAGGCCGCGGTGGACCGCGCCAGGGCGTTGCCGGACGCCGCGCTGCCGCAGCCGGGGCAGCCGGTGACCGGGCCGCCGCCGCCCCGGGCGTGGGCCGACAAGGATCCCGCCGCGGCGGCTCGCCTGTCGGCGGCACGGGCCGCGGTGTCGGCGCTGGCCGAGCGGCTCACCATGCCGCAGGAGAACCTGATCGCCCCGGACACGGTGCGCAGGATCTGCTGGGAGCCGCCGAAGGTGGTCGACGCGGAGACCGTGGCCGCGGCGCTGACGGGGTACGGGGCGCGGCCCTGGCAGGTGGAGCAGGTGACCCCGGAGCTGGTGACGGCGCTGTCCGCCTCCTAGGCGGACAGGCGCCCGCTCACTCCGGGTCTCCCTCTTCCGCGTCGGCCGGTTCCCCCTGGTCGGCCGGCTCCCCCTGGTCGGCCGGTTCGGCCGGGCCTTCGAGGAACGCGGTGTAGAGGTGTCTGCCGCGGTCCACGGAGAGGTCGAGCTCGGGCAGGAGGTCCGGGACCGCGATCGCGGTCACCAGATTGCGGTACATGCGGGAGATCCGCGCCTCGACATGTCCCAGGTGCCGGTCGACGGTGTTCGAGATGAGCACCGTTCCGGCCCAGTTCCCCGCGATCTGGTGGGCCTGCTCCGCCACGTCGACGAAGGGCTTCAACTCCCCGCGCCGCCGTGCTTCGGCGAGCTGTCCCCTGTTGAAGACGATCCAGTCCGGCCAGGGCGTGCCGTAGGTTTCCGGCGCGTTGCTGTGGAACGAGAGTTTCAGAGCGGCCTGGAGCGCGTTCTCGTGGGAGATCCGGTAGGCCAGGATCATCCCTATGTCGACCACTTCCTGGAGCATGAAACGCTGTTCGCGCAGCCCCTCCATGGTCAGGGTGTCCCGCATGATGGCCGTCGCCACGTCGGCCTTCCCACCCGGGAAATGCCGGTAGAAGGCCCCTTTGCTGGTCCGTGCGGCGGCGATGAGGTCACCGACCGACGTCCCCTCGTAGCCGTCCCGCACGAAGAGCGCGCCCGCGGTGTCGAGGATGCGCTGCCTGGTGTCGATGGCCCGCTGCTGCTGACGTCGCGGCCTGCGCGGGTTGCTCATGCGATCTCGCCTTCGAGGCCCGTCCGTGTCCCTGACCGAATTCCAGTACGCGTTGATCAGCCCGCCGATCCTACCGCGAGGACGGCCCGGGTGAGGGGCCGTGAGGGGGCTCTCGGGAGCGGACAGGGCCACTCCGTGACACCACGGACATGTAAGGGACAGTGACCGACTCTGGTACTGACAAGTCCAGCCATCCCGAACGACGTAAACCGCCTTTGTGCAAGGCATGCTTGACGTCCTTCGGCCCGCGTTTCAGACTGGTCGTCGCCAGAAGAGACCGAGCGGTCCCTTCTGGCCCGGACCTCATCCGGCGGCACGGGGGCCCGGCGGGACAGCGCCCTTTCGGACACTTTCGCCGGCCGCGCGGCGAGCCGGACCGCGGTCGTGCCCCCACCACCGACCGCACCCGCCGATCCCGCCCAGGAGTCCCGCGCCATGACCAGCGTCCCGCCCTCCGCCGTCACGGCCGTGCTGCGGGCCGGTCCCGCGGCGGGTGCCGCGGCGGTGGTCGCCCCGTACGACGGCGGGGGTCCGCATCCGCGGGCCTTCGCGCGGCACGGCTGGCGGACCGTGGCCGTCCTCCCGGAGCGCCGGCTGCGCCCGCCCGCGTACCGGAACGCGGCGCCGCCGGTCGGCTACGGCGACACGGTCGTGCACGGGGGCCTGCGCCAGACGGTCAAGGCGCTGCGGGCACTGGGGGTGACGGCCGTCGTGGCGGGCGGCACCGGCGGGATCGAGCTGGCCGAGCGGATCGCCTGGCAGCTCGGCCTTCCCGGCGCCGATCCGGTGTCGTCGGCGCTGCGGTACGACCGCGGGGCCCAGGCGGCCCGGCTGGCCCGGCTGGGGATACCGGCGCTGCGGGGCATCCGTACCGCGCGGCTGGCCGACGCGGTGGCCTGGGCCCGGTCGTCCCCCGCGACCGGCTACCTGCTCGCCCCGGCGGCCGCAGGCACCCCGGTCGACGCGGTGGAGTGCGCGGACGAACACCGGATCGGCGCGGCCTGGCCGGAGCTGTGGCACGCGGCAGCCCGGCACTCCGGCAGCCCGCACCTGGTGCTGTCCGAGCTGCCCGGCCGCCGCCGGTACACGCTTCACACCGTCACCCGCCCGGGGCCGGACGGACGGCCCGAGCACGTCGTCACCGGCCTGCGGCCGGACGCGCCCACCGGTCCGCGCCCGCCGGACGGCCCGCCGGACCCGGCCCTCGCGCGCTACACGGCCCGGGTGCTGGACGCGCTCGGCGTGGTGTGCGGCCCGGCCTCCCTCCGGCTCGCGTACGGCGACGACGGCGCTGCGGACCGCGGACCGCGGCTGATCTGCGCGCTCGCGGCCCCGGTCATGGCGCACGCCGACGAGGCACCGCATCCGCCGACCGGACGCCACCGGGCCGCCGGCGTGCGCGCCCGCCGGCCCCCGCCCTCCGTCTCCGCCGTCCAGGACCACCCATGACCCGGCGGCCGTCGCGCCCGCACCCCACCACCCGAGAGGAGCCCCTGTGCTCACGTCACCCGCGCCCCGGTGCCACCCCGCCCCCGCCCGGCGGCAGCTGCTGCTGCTGACGGGCAACGCCCGCATCTTCGAGCTGCGGACAGCGCGGGCGGAGCCGTGCGCGCGGCGTCCGTCCACCGCGCCGGTGCTGCCCGCCGTACGAGTCCGCGGGTCCGACGCGGCTCTTCCCTGTGTGACGTTCGCCGCTCCCCCCGCCAGGACTGGGCAGTCACGTTACTCATAAGTAGCATGGGCACTGAGCGCGCGCTCAGCGCATCGCAGCAGTGCCATCCCGCACCCTGGAGGAGAGCCAATCGTGCCTCGTACCGTCAGGGATGTCGTCTTCGTCGACGGCGTCCGTACCCCGTTCGGCAAGGCGGGCCCGAAGGGCATCTACCACGAGACCCGCGCCGACGACCTCGTCGTGAAGGCGATCCGGGAGCTGCTGCGCCGCAACCCCGGGCTGGACACCAAGAAGATCGACGAGGTCGCCGTCGCCGCGACCACGCAGATCGGTGACCAGGGCCTGACCATCGGCCGTACCGCGGGCATCCTCGCGGGCCTGCCGACCTCCGTGCCCGGCTACTCCATCGACCGCATGTGCGCCGGCGCCCTGACCGCCGTCACCACGGTCGCCGGTTCCGTCGCCTTCGGCGCGTACGACGTGGCCATCGCCGGCGGTGTCGAGCACATGGGCCGGCACCCGATGGGTGAGGGCGTGGACCCGAACCCCCGGTTCGTCAGCGAGAAGCTGGTCGACGAGTCGGCCCTGTTCATGGGCATGACCGCGGAGAACCTGCACGACCGCTACCCGCAGATCACCAAGCTGCGCGCGGACGAGTACGCGGTGCGCTCGCAGGAGAAGGCCGCCAAGGCGTACGCCAACGGCAAGATCCAGCAGGACCTGGTGCCGATCTCGGTGCGCCGGACGAACCCCGAGGGCGGCGAGACCGGCTGGGGTCTGGTCACCGCCGACGAGCCGATGCGCCCGGGGACCACGCTGGAGAACCTGTCGGGCCTGAAGACGCCGTTCCGGGTGCACGGCCGGGTCACCGCCGGTAACGCGGCCGGTCTGAACGACGGCGCGACCGCCGCGATCATCGCCTCCGAGGACTTCGCCCGCGAGAACAACCTGCCGGTGAAGATGCGGCTCGTGTCGTACGCCTTCGCGGGTGTGGAGCCCGAGGTCATGGGCTACGGCCCGATCCCGGCCACCGAGAAGGCGCTCGCGCAGGCGGGGCTGTCCATCTCCGACATCGGCCTGTTCGAGATCAACGAGGCCTTCGCCGTGCAGGTGCTGGCCTTCCTCGACCACTACGGCATCGCGGACGACGACGAGCGCGTCAACCAGTACGGCGGCGCCATCGCCTTCGGTCACCCGCTCGCCTCCTCGGGCGTGCGTCTGATGACGCAGCTCGCCCGCCAGTTCGAGGAGCAGCCGAACGTCCGCTACGGCCTGACCACCATGTGCGTCGGCTTCGGCATGGGCGCGACGGTCATCTGGGAGAACCCGCACTTCGAGGGGGACAAGTGAGCACCACCGCCGAGCTTCTGAAGCAGGCCTCGGACCTGTTCCCCGACGAGGTCGTGACGTCGGCGCACGTACGTCACTTCGACCTGCCGGCCGGGGCCGGCCGCTTCGCGCTGATCACCCTGGACAACGGCCTGGACCACACCAAGCCGACCACCTTCGGCCCGGCCTCGCTGGCGAACCTCAACACCGCGATCGACCAGGTGGAGAAGGAGGCCGCCGAGGGCGCGATCGTCGGTGTGGGCATCACCGGCAAGCCGTTCATCTTCGCGGTCGGCGCCGACCTCAAGGGCGTCGAGCTCCTCAAGGAGCACGAGCACGCGCTGGCCATCGGCAAGGGCGGCCACGAGGTCTTCAAGCGCCTCGCGGGCCTGGCCGTGCCGACCTTCGCCTACTACAACGGCGCGGCCATGGGCGGTGGCGTCGAGGTCGGTCTGCACTGCACGTACCGGACCGTGTCGAAGGCCATCCCGGCGTTCTCGCTGCCCGAGGTCTTCCTCGGTCTGGTCCCGGGCTGGGGCGGCTGCGCGCTGCTGCCGAACCTGATCGGCGCCGACAAGGCCGTCTCGGTCATCATCGAGAACAGCCTCAACCAGAACAAGCAGCTCAAGGGGGAGCAGGTCTTCGAGCTGGGCATCGCCGACGCCCTCTTCGAGGGCGCCGACTTCCTGGAGCAGTCGCTGATCTGGACCGCCCAGGTGCTGAAGGGCGACGTCGAGGTCGAGCGCCCGGTGATCGACCGCGGCGAGGCCTGGGACCAGGCCGTCGCCCGCGGCCGGTTCATCGCGGACTCCAAGGTGCACGGCGCCGCTCCGGCCGCCTACCGGGCCCTGGACATCATCGCCGCCGCCAAGAACGGCGACCTCCAGCAGGGCTACGACGCCGAGGACCAGGCCCTCGCCGACCTGATCATGGGCGGTGAACTGCGCGCCGGCATCTACGCGTTCAACCTGGTGCAGAAGCGCGGCAAGCGGCCCGCCGGTGCCCCGGACAAGAACCTGGCGCGCCCCGTCACCAAGGTCGGTGTCGTCGGCGCCGGTCTGATGGCCTCCCAGCTCGCGCTGCTCTTCCTGCGCCGCCTGGAGGTGCCGGTCGTGCTGACCGACATCGACCAGGAGCGCGTCGACAAGGGTGTGGGCTACGTCCACGCCGAGATCGACAAGCTGCTCGGCAAGGGGCGCATCAACCAGGACAAGGCCAACCGCCTCAAGGCCCTGGTCACCGGTGTGCTGGACAAGGCCGAGGGCTTCTCCGACGCGGACTTCGTCATCGAGGCCGTGTTCGAGGAGATCGGCGTCAAGCAGCAGGTGTTCGCGGAGGTCGAGGCGGTCGCCCCGGCGCACGCGATCCTCGCCACCAACACCTCGTCCCTCTCGGTGACCGAGATGGCGTCGAAGCTCAAGAACCCCGAGCGGGTCGTGGGCTTCCACTTCTTCAACCCGGTCGCGATCCTGCCGCTCCTGGAGATCGTGCGCGGCGAGCAGACCGACGACGCGTCCCTCGCCACCGCGTTCGCCGTCGCCAAGAAGCTGAAGAAGACCGCGGTCCTGGTCAAGGACGCCCCGGCGTTCGTCGTGAACCGCATCCTCACCCGCTTCATGGGCGAGATCCAGAACGTCATCGACGAGGGCACGCCGGTCGAGGTCGCGGAGAAGGCGGTCGAGCCGCTGGGCCTGCCGATGTCCCCGCTGGTACTCCTGGAGCTGGTCGGCCCCGCGATCGGCCTGCACGTCTCGGAGACCCTCAACCGGGCCTTCCCGGACCGCTTCACGGTCTCCCCCAACCTCAAGGCGGTCGTCGAGGCGGGCAAGCGCGGCTTCTACGTCTACGACAGCGGGAAGCCCGAGCTGGACCCCGAGGTCGCCGCGCTGCTCAAGCAGGGCGACTCCGTCCTCACCGAGGAGCAGGTCCGTGACCGTGTCCTGGACGCCGTCGCCCAGGAGATCGGGCTCATGCTCGACGAGGGTGTCGTCGCCGAGGCGCAGGACATCGACCTCTGCCTGATCACGGGCGCCGGCTGGCCCTTCCACCTGGGCGGCATCACGCCGTACCTGGACCGCGAGGGCGTCTCGGAGCGCGTGAACGGAAGGAAGTTCCTGGCCCCGGGCGTGGCTTCGGTCCCCGCGTGACGGCCACAGCGCAGTGAAGGGGGCCCGCCGCACCACGCGGCGGGCCCCTTCTCCGTTCCGGGACGGACGTCAGAGCTCGCGCCAGGCCTCAAGTGCCAGCCCCGGCTCGTCCTTGCGGCGGGTCAGCAGGAACTGACCGGTGGACGGCGACAGGCTGGCCGCGGTCACCCGGCCCTCCGCGTCCGTGGCCAGGGCGACCTGGGCGTCGGCGGGGAGCTGCGGTCCGGACTCGGTCCACCAGGCGCCCGCCCGCTCGTCCTGGGTCGGATACGCGGCGAAGGCCACCCGGCCGCTCGCCGAGCGCTGGGCGAGCAACGTGCAGTCGTGGCCGTCGAGTTCGCAGCGGACCGCGGCGACCGGGCCGGGCCCCGCGGAGGAGAGCAGGGTGCCCGGCTTGGCGCCCGGACGCCAGGCGCAGAGGTCTCCGGCGTCGTCGGTGTAGTAGAGGGTGGTGCTCTCCGCCGAGGTGGCGAGGGCGGTGAGGGTCCCGGGCCGGACCGGGGTCTCCAGTGACTCGAGCAGCACGGGCGGCTTGCCGGCCTCCTCCTGACGCCAGTACAGGATCCCGCCGGGCACGGCCGCGTACACCTCGACGCGTCCCGACTCGCCGGTCACCGCCGCGAGCCCGTCCTCGACCAGCCGCCCCTTCAGGTCCCGCCAGGGATCCCAGCCGCCCTTCTCCTTCTGCGCGACCATGCTGACCCCGCGTCCCCGGTTGCGGACGAAGACATGGGCCCGGCCCTGCGCGTCCACGGCGACGGCCGGTGTGCCGGTGACATCACCCTTCTTGCTCGGGTGGCCGATCGAGTGCCAGTCCAGGGCCGCCAGATGAGGCCGGTAGTGCGTGGAGTGGACGAGACCCGACTCACCCTGCACGGTGGGCCGCCAGGCGACCAGGTGGGCGTATCCGTCGGCCCCCTGTCCCACCGAGAAGCCGGGGTGCAGCCGTTGGTCGCCGCCCATCTTCCGGGGTGCGCCCCAGGGCGCGCCGAGTCCGCGTTCCGCCCGGCACAGCACGGCGTCGCCCGACGGCAGATAGACACTGAGCCGGCCGTCACGGCCGCGGAGAAGCCAGTCGCCGTTCACCGCTTCACTCTAAGCGGGGCCGGTCACGGCGGTGGAGCGGCCCCGGGCATGCGAGGCTTGGGACATGGAAGACGAAGCTCCCCTGCTGGTGATCATCGACGGCGCGAACGTCGTCGGGTCGCGGCCGGACGGCTGGTGGCGGGACCGCAGGGGGGCCGCCGAGCGGCTCCGCGACCGGCTCGCCGAGCAGGGGCTGCCCGGCCGGCCGACACCGGTGGAGCTGGTGCTCGTCGTCGAGGGCTCGGCCCGCGGGGTGGCGTCGGTGCCCGGGGTACGGGTGGAGTCGGCACCGGGCAGCGGCGACGACCGGATCGTGGAACTGGCCGCCGAGGACCCCGGACGGCCCCGGCTCGTCGTCACCGCCGACCGTGAACTGCGCGGCAGGGTGGCCGAGTTGGGCGCCGAGGTGATGGGGCCGAGCGCCCTGCTGCGCTAGGGCCTGTCCGGCGGACCAGGTCGGAGGAGACCAAGGCGCCTCGTGAGCGCACGTGCCGCCGGTCGGGCGGTTCGTCCGGTGCGGGCCGGTGGGGGCTGGTCGCGCGGTTCCTCCCCCAGCCTTCGGCCGGGGGTACCCCCAGCGCCCCTACGGGGCGTTCGGCGCCCTCACGTACAGCACCGCACCGTCGACCTCGCCCGCCTGCTCGTAGCCGGACGCGAGCAGCCTGCGCAGGCTGGGGACGCGGTCGGGGCCGTACGGCTTGCCCCGGGAGTCGTCGACCACCAGGGCGGGCGCCCGGTCGGCCAGCTCCGCGCGGAAGACCGGCCAGGCGCCGGCGACGGCGTACTTCTCGCCGACCTGCGGGCCGTCCCGGCCGCCGCTGAAGTTGGTGAGGAGGCCGGCGGTGAGGTAGCGGGTGGCCGGGGTGCGGTCGGCGAGCCAGTACGTCTCCGGGTGTATGCCCCAGACCAGGACCCGGTCGCCGGGCGCGGTACGGCGGTCCAGGGCGAGCGCCAGCCGCTGGGCGTGCGCCAGTTCGGGCCGCGGGGCCAGGACGCCCCAGATCAGGAACAGGACGCAGGCACAGGCCGAGGCGAGCACGGCGGACGGGGTCCGGTCCCACGGCAGGACCTGCAGCGCGGCGGTGGCCAACAGGGCGAGCGGCGGGGTGAGTTGCAGGAAGTAGTGGCCGAAGAAGTGGAAGCCGAGGGTGACGGCGGCCGCCGACGCGGCCAGCCACAGCCACAGGTCGACGGCTCCGGTGCGGGCGACGCGCAGTGCCCGCACGATGGGCGGCAGCAGACCGGCCGAAGCCCCGGCGAGGATCGCCGTGTTGGTCAACGCCCGTGCCAGGACATGGAGTTCCGAGCCGGTGAAGGAGGCGTAGGCGCCGGAGCCGGTGACCGTCCAGAAGGCGAAGCCGCCCGGGTCGGTGGCCAGCGCCGCACCGAGGACGGGCAGGGCGGCGCCGGCCGCCAGCCGGAGCAGGCCCGCGTGCGGGCCGCCGTCACGGCGCAGCAGGCAGAGCACCGGGAGCAGGACCGCCCCGCCGGTCTGCTTGGTGAGGAAGGCGCAGGCGACGGCGGCCCCGGCCGCGCCCCAGCGGCGGCGGTCGGCGCACCACATCGCGGCGGCCGTGCAGGGCAGCATGAACACCTCGAAGGTGGCCGCCTGCGCGTCCTCGGGGTTGAGCCCGACCGAGACCAGCAGGTACAGCGCCCCGGCGGTACGGCCCGCGCGGTCGCCCCAGCGGCGCCGGGCGATCGACGCGAGCAGGACGGCGGTGGCCAGCTGGGCCAGTACGGCGAGGACCCGGAGCGGCGTGAGCGAGCCGGACCCGAAGACCGCGAACGCCCCCTCGTACAGCCACGGCAGCAGCGGCGGCTTGCGGTCCACGACCGTCTCGTACAGCTGCCCGCCGCGGGCGAGCAGGCGGGCCTGGACGGCGAGGAAGCCCTCGTCCGGGTTCCACAGCGGCCTGCGGAAGGACGGCACCCGGGTGACGCAGGCCAGGGCGGCGAGCAGGGGCAGCAGTCGCGTCCAGTACCCCTTCCCTGCGACTACGGACCGTGTGGGGGCGAGGGGCGCGAGAAGCATGGAGAGCACGCTATCCGGCCCCGCAGTCCCACCCGGACGGGACATACGGGGCCGGCCGTGGCGATCTGGCCGATCACGGAGTGTCGGCGGGGCTCCGCTCGGGCTGGGCGAGGCGGCTGTGCGAGCGGCCGTAGAGGAAGTAGACGGCGAAGCCGATGACCATCCAGACGGCGAACCGCAGCCAGGTCTCGGCGGGCAGGTTGAGCATCAGCCACAGCGAGGCCAGCACGGAGAGGATCGGCAGCACCGGCACCCAGGGGGTGCGGAAAGACCGCTCCAGGTCCGGCCGGGTGTTGCGCAGGATGATCACGCTGATCGCGACGACGATGAACGCGAAGAGGGTACCGATGTTCACGAGTTCGGCGAGTTCGCTGAGACTGGTGAAGCCGGCCACGATCGCGATGACGACGCCCAGCAGGATGGTCGGCCGGTACGGGGTGCGGAACCTCGGGTGGGTGTGCGAGAAGAAGCGGGGCAGCAGGCCGTCCCGGCTCATCGCGAAGAACACCCGGGACTGGCCGAGCAGCAGGATCATGCAGACGGTGGTCAGGCCGACGGCGGCGCCGAAGCTGATCAGGCCGGCGAACCAGGGGTGCCCGGTGGCCTTGAACGCGTCGGCCAGCGGGGCGTCCACGGACAGCTCGCTGTACTTCTGCATGCCGGTCACCACGACGGCCACGGCCACGTAGAGCGCCGTACAGATGACGAGCGAGCCGAGGATGCCGCGCGGCACGTCCCGCTGCGGGTTGCGGGTCTCCTCGGCGGCGGTGGCCACGACGTCGAAGCCGATGAAGGCGAAGAAGACGACCGAGGCTGCGGTGAAGATGCCCATCACGCCGAAGTTCGAGGGCGCCCAGCCGATCATCAGCTGGATCAGCGGGGCCTTGAGGTTGCCGCCGGCCGGCACGGGTTCCTTGGCCGGGATGAAGGGGCTGTAGTTGCCGCTGTGGACGAAGAAGGCGCCGGCGATGATGACGACCAGGACGACGGCCACCTTGATGGCGACGACGACGGAGGTGACCCGGGCGGAGAGCTTCATGCCGACGACGAGGATCGAGGTGAGGACGAGGACCAGGAGGGCGGCGAGGATGTCGAAGCCGAACCCGTGGGCGCCGTCTCGGCCGCTGAGGTACTCGGGCAGGTGCCAGCCGGCGTTGTCGAGCAGCGAGTGGATGTAACCCGACCAGCCGACGGCGACCACCGCCGTGCCCAGCGCCAGCTCCAGCACCAGGTCCCAGCCGATGATCCAGGCGGGGAACTCGCCGAGTGAGGCGTACGAGAAGGTGTAGGCCGAACCGGCGACCGGGACGGTGGAGGCGAACTCCGCGTAGCAGAGCGCGGCGAGGCCGCAGACGACGCCGGCCACGACGAAGGACAGCGCCACGGCGGGTCCCGCGTTGTTCTTGGCGGCCGTGCCGGTCAGGACGAAGATGCCGGTGCCGATGATGACACCCACGCCGAATACCGTGAGGTCCAGGGCCGACAGCGACTTCTTGAGCGCGTGCTCCGGTTCCTCGGTGTCCTTGATGGACTGTTCGACGTTCTTGGTCCTGAAGAGCGTGCTGCCCACGTGCCTACCTCCCGAGAGAGCCGGAGGTTCGTATGCCCGGCAAAGGCAGGTTCACGCAGATGGGTCGGTCTCGCCACCGGAGGGTGAGGAGACCGACCCACGGGGTGGTCCGGACGGGGTTGAGGCTGCGGGTGGGTGGGGGTGCGTGTCAGTTCAGTCTCTGGCAGGCTCCACCGAGTCGACTTCCGTCGTCGTGCCCTCCAGTTTCGCCACCAGGCCGGTGACCTGGCGGGCGATGTCCGGGGCCGTCAGGCCGATCTCGGCCATGACCTCGGCGCGCGACGCGTGGTCGAGGAAGCGGGGCGGGATGCCGAAGTCACGGAGGGGGACGTCGACGCCGGCGTCCCGCAGCGCCTGGGCGACGGCGGAACCGACGCCGCCGACACGGATGTTGTCCTCCACGGTGACGACCACCCGGTGCCGCTCGGCCAGCGGCGCCATGGCCTCGTCCACCGGCTTGACCCAGCGCGGGTCGACGACGGTGGTGGAGATGCCCTGCTTGTCGAGGAGGCCGGCGATCTCCAGGCACATGGGGGCGAGGGCGCCCACGGAGACCAGGAGCACGTCGGGGGTGTCGGTGCCGGGCTCGCGCAGCACGTCCATGCCGCCGACCCTGCCGACGGCGGCCACGGCGGGGCCGACCGCGCCCTTGGAGAAGCGGACGACCGTCGGGGCGTCGTCGACCTCCACGGCCTCGCGGAGCTGGGCGCGGACCTGGTCGGCGTCGCGCGGGGCGGCGAGCCGGAGGCCGGGCACGACCTGGAGGATCGACATGTCCCACATGCCGTTGTGGGAGGCGCCGTCGGTGCCGGTGACGCCGGCCCGGTCCAGGACGAACGTCACCCCGCACCGGTGCAGGGCCACGTCCATCAGCACCTGGTCGAAGGCGCGGTTGAGGAAGGTGGCGTACACGGCGAAGACGGGGTGCAGACCGGCCGTGGCGAGGCCCGCCGCGGAGACGGCGCCGTGCTGCTCGGCGATGCCGACGTCGTAGATCCGGTCCGGGAAGGTGTCCGCGAACTTCTTCAGGCCGACCGGCTGGAGCATGGCCGCCGTGATGGCGACGATGTCCTCGCGCTCCCTGCCGAGCTCGACCATCTCGTCGCCGAAGACGGAGGTCCAGTCGGCGCCGGAGACCTTGACCGGCAGGCCGGTGTCGGGGTGGATGGGGCCGATGCCGTGGAAGCGGTCGGCCTCGTCCTGGAGGGCGGGCTGGTAGCCGCGGCCCTTCTCGGTCAGGCAGTGCACGATCACCGGTCCGCCGAACCGTTTGGCCCGTGCGAGGGCCGACTCCAGGGCCTCGATGTCGTGGCCGTCGATCGGGCCGACGTACTTCAGGCCGAGGTCCTCGAACATGCCCTGCGGGGCGATGAAGTCCTTCAGCCCCTTCTTGGCGCCGTGCAGGGTGTCGTAGAGCGGCCTGCCGACGACCGGCGTGCGCTCCAGCAGGTCCTTGCCCCGGGCCAGGAAGCGCTCGTAGCCGTCCGTCGTGCGCAGGGTCGCCAGGTGGTTGGCGAGGCCGCCGATGGTCGGGGCGTACGAGCGCTCGTTGTCGTTGACGACGATGACCAGCGGGCGGTCCTTGGCGTCGGCGATGTTGTTCAGCGCCTCCCATGCCATGCCGCCGGTGAGCGCGCCGTCACCGATCACGGCGACGACGTGGCTGTCGCGTTCGAGCAGCTGGTTGGCCTTGGCGATGCCGTCGGCCCAGCCGAGCACGGTGGAGGCGTGGCTGTTCTCGATCACGTCGTGCTCGGACTCGGCCTGCGAGGGGTAACCGGACAGGCCGCCCTTCTGCTTGAGCCGGGAGAAGTCCTGACGGCCGGTGAGCAGCTTGTGCACGTAGGACTGGTGGCCGGTGTCCCAGAGCACCTTGTCCTTCGGCGACTCGAAGACACGGTGCAGGGCGATGGTGAGCTCGACCACGCCCAGGTTGGGACCGAGGTGTCCGCCGGTCTTGGAGACGGCGTCCACGAGGAAGCTCCGGATCTCCTCCGCCAGCTGGACCAGCTCCTCGGTGCTGAGCCGGTCCAGATCGCGCGGTCCCCTGATACGGGTCAGCAGCGGCACCCGTGCCTCCTTGCAGTAGAGCTGATCGAGCTGTTGCCGGGCTCGTCGAGTCTAGTGTTCCGCCCGCGCGGAACGACTCCGGCCCTTGAGTCATGGGTCACGCGATCGGCTGTACCCATCATGCCCCCCACCTATGACACGACTGTGCCCGGCACCTTTTCAGGCACCGGGCACAAGTCCTACCCAGGGGCGCTGGGGGTACCCCCGGCCGAAGGCTGGGGGAGGAACTGCGCTACCAGCCACGACGGACCGGCACCCGGCAGCGCGCCCCGCGCCCCCACGCCGCTAGCCGCGGCCGGCCGCCTTCTGGCTCTTGCGGGAGACGGAGTCGATGACGACCGCACCCAGCAGAACACCACCGGTGATCATGTACTGGATCGACGTGTTCATGTTCAGCAGGTCGAGACCGGTCTGGATCGACTGGATGACCAGCATGCCCAGCAGCGCGGACCAGACGGTACCGCGACCGCCGAACAGCGACGTACCGCCGATGACCGCCGCCGCGATGGCCAGCATCAGGGTGTTGCCGCCACCGGCGTTGAGCGTCGCGCTCGCCGTCTGACCGGCGAAGAACATGCCGCCGATCGCCGCGAAGCCACCGGAGATGGCGAACACGGTGATCCGGACCATCGGCACGCTGATACCCGCACGGCGGGCCGCCTCGATGCCGCCGCCGACCGCGAAGACCTTGCGGCCGTACGTGGTACGACGCAGCACGAAGTCGACGATCACCAGCGACGCGAGGAAGATCACCAGCGCGTTGGAGACACCGGCCGCGTTGTTGAGCACGGCGGCCGCGGCGAAGGACGCGATCGCGAGCAGGCCGACACGGACCAGGATCTCGCTGGTGGGCCGGAACGGCACGCCCACCGCGCGACGCCGGCGCTGCTCGTTGAACTGGCCCAGGGCGGAGAGCACGACGCCGAGGCCGGCCAGCAGGTAGGCGCCGATGATGGCCTGGTCCATGAAGAAGGAACTCTGGCCGAGGAGGTGCACCGGGCCGCTGTCGGCCGGGATGTTGATCGTGCCGCTGTCGCCCAGCAGCCACAGCATCAGACCGTTCCAGCCGAGGAAGCCGGCCAGGGTGACCACGAACGCGGGTACGCCGATCTTGGCGAAGAACCAGCCGTGCAGCGCGCCGATACCGATGCCCGTGACGATCGTCAGGACCAGCGCCAGCCACTGGTTCATGCCGTGGTTGACCACGAAGACGGCGAACACCGTGGAGGCCAGACCGCTCACCGAGCCGACGGAGAGGTCGATCTCGCCGAGCAGCAGCACGAACACCAGGCCGATGGCGAGCATGCCGGTGGCCGAGAGGAAGTAGCTGATGTTGGAGAGGTTGTCCGCGCTGAGGAACAGGCTGTTCTTCAGCTGGAAGATGGTCCAGATGATGATCAGGCCGATCACCACCGGCAGCGAGCCCAGCTCGCCGCCCTTCACCCGGCGCTTGAACTCCGTGAGGTAGCCCTTGAAGCCCTCCTCACGGACCAGCAGGCGCGGGTCGACGACCGTGACCGGCGCGGCCGTGGGGTCGTCGGCGGGCGCGACCGTGGTCGCGGCCTCGGCCGCCTCGGTCTTCTCGACCTGGGGCGACTCGTCGCCCTGCACGGTCTTGTTCGACGTCTCGCTCACTTTGCCGCCTCCGGGGTGCGACGCTCCGAACGACGGGTCACGGCGTTGTCCGTGGCACCCGTGATCGCCGCGATGATCTCTTCCTGGCTGGTGCTCTTCACGGGGAAGAAACCGTTGTTCCTGCCCAGACGCAGCACGGCGACGGTGTCCGCGACCGCCTTCACGTCGGCCATGTTGTGGCTGATGAGGATGACGGCGAGGTTCCGCTCGCGCAGCCGCTCGACGAGGTCGAGGACCTGCGCGGTCTGCTCGACACCGAGGGCGGCGGTGGGCTCGTCGAGGATGACGACCTTCGGGTCGCCGATCAGGGCGCGGGCGATGGCCACGACCTGACGCTGACCGCCGGAGAGGCTGGCGATCGGGATGCGCACGCTCGGGATCCGGATGGAGAGCGTGCTCAGCAGCTCGCGGGCCTGCTTCTCCATCGTCACCTCGTCGATCACGCCGCGGTGCAGCAGCTCACGGCCGAGGAAGAGGTTGCCGACCACGTCGAGGTTGTCGCAGAGGGCGAGGTCCTGGTAGACCGTCGCGACGCCGAGACCTTGGGCGTCGTGCGGCTTGTTGATGCTGACCGGGTTGCCCTCCCACTCGATGACGCCCTCATCGATGGGGTGCACACCCGCGATCGTCTTGACCAGGGTCGACTTTCCTGCGCCGTTGTCGCCCACCAGGGCGACCACTTCTCCGGCGTGGACCTCCAGTTCGACGTCGGTGAGGGCCTGGACCGCACCGAATCGCTTGGAGACTCCGCGCAACGCCAGCACGGGCGTAGCGGACACGTGAACCATCTCCTTCGCCGCCTGACCGGCGGGGATGCCGCGCTTGGTGATCAGGCGCGGAGGGGCGTGCGGTACCTCGGGGTGCCTCGGTGTCCGCACGCGGTTTACAAGATGAACATGCGCGAATCCGCCGCGCTTGGCAACGGGTCCGTCCGACGCCCGCTCCGGCAGCGGGGTATGAAGGCCGGAGCGGGCGTCGGAGGAGTTTCGCGAGACCGCCGGGCGGACCACCGGGCCCTTGCGGAAGGGCGGGGTGCACGCCGGGCGGCCGGGGCCCGGGTGTCGTACTGCGATCACCCGGGCGCTGGCGGCCGGAGCCAGGTGGCTCCGGGGGCTCGGCTACTGCAGGCCGGCGGCCTTGCAGGCCTTGGCGAACTCGCCGGTGCAGATGTCGGAGACGGTGTACAGACCGTCCTTGATCACCGTTTCCTTGATGTTGGCCTTGGTGACCGACACCGGGGTCAGCAGCTGCGAGGGCACCTTGTTGCCGGAGCCGCTGGTCAGGGTGGTGGTGGCGAGCGAGGAGATGCTCTTGCCCTCCAGCAGGTCCACCGCGATGGTGGCGGCGGCGTCGGCCTCCGGCTTGAACGCCTTGTAGACGGTGGAGGACTGGGTGCCGGCGACGATGCGCTGGATGCCCGCGAGCTCCGCGTCCTGGCCCGTCAGCGGGATGCCGCTGATGCCCGCGCCCTTGAGGGTGTTGGCGATACCACCGGCCATGCCGTCGTTGGCGGAGTAGACGCCCGCGATGTTCTTGGCACCGAGCTGGGTGATGGCCGCCTTCACCTTCTGCGCGGCGACCGTGTCCTTCCACAGACCGGACTGCTCGTAGGCGATGTCGACCTTGCCGTCCAGGGCCTGGTGCGCGCCCTTCTTGAACTGGGCGGCGTTCGGGTCGGCGTCGTCACCGTTGATCATGACGATCTTGGACTTGGTGGTCGCCTTGGAGCCGAGGGCGTCCAGCAGGGCCTGGCCCTGCAGCTGGCCGACCTTGACGTTGTCGAAGGAGACGTAGGCCGAGACGTTGCCCTGGGCGAGGCGGTCGTACGCGACGACCTTGATGCCCTTGGCCACGGCGGCGTCGATGGAGGACTTGATGGCCGCGGAGTCCTGGGCGGAGATCACGATGACCTTCACGCCCTTGGTGACCATGCTGCTGACCTGCTGGGCCTGCTTGGCGGCGTCACCGGCAGCGTTCGCGTACTCGACCTTGCAGTCGGCACACAGCGAGCTGACCTGCTGCTCGAAGTACGGCTTGTCGAACTTCTCGTAGCGAGCGGTCACGCTGTCGGGGAGCAGCAGGCCGATGGTCTTGCTGCCACCGGAGGAGCTGCTGCTCGACGAGTCGCTCTTCTTGTCGTCGCCGGCCTTGCCACAGGCGGCGAGGGACAGCGCCATGGAAACAGCGGCGGTGCCGATCACGACTCTACGCATCGTTGCGTTCATTTGGGGGTGCCTCCCTGACAGGGCCGCAACGCTGCGGCCGAGGTGGCTCGAAGTCAACTCGGCCGCAAGTTCGACGTCAAGAAGTAAATACTTAACGAGATGGCAACGGCGCCATGCGTTCTCTAAGTGAAGACAGGTGCCACGGCAGGCATCGACCCATCCAAAAGGGTCGAATCGCCCATCTCACTGAGCGCGAGAGCGAGCGCTCCGAGCACCTCCGCACGGCCGCCCAGCGCCCCCGGAAGCACCGAGAGCTGCCGGGCCGCACTGGGGATCGCATAGCGGCTCACGGACTCCCTGATGGGCCCCAGGACCAGCTCCCCGGCTTCGGCCAGGTCACCGCCGAGGACCACCCGGCTCGGGTTGAGCAGGTTGCAGAGATTGGCCACCCCGCTGCCGATGTGCCGGCCGACGTCGCCGATCACCCGACGGCAGCCCGGGTCGCCGTCCCTGGCCAGCCGCACGACGCCCTCCATGGTCAGCGCGGTGCCGTGACTGGGCTGGAGCAGCGGCAGCACGTAGCGGGCCGACGCGAAGGTCTCCAGGCAGCCGCGGTTGCCGCAGCGGCAGACCGGGCCGGACTCGTCGAGCGTGATGTGCCCGATCTCGCCGGCCGTGCCGCCGGGGCCCCGGTAGATCTTCCCGTTGATCACCAGGCCGGCGCCGACACCGCTGGCGACCTTGATGTAGGCAAGATCACGCACGCCCTTGCCGCTGCCCCAGACCAGCTCGCCGAGGGCGCCCAGGTTGGCGTCGTTGTCCACGTGCACGGGGACGCCGAGGCGCAGCCGGAGCTCCTCCGCGGGTCTCGCGCCGATCCAGCCCGGCAGGATGGCGCTGGAGCCGAGGGTGCCGGACTCCACGTCGATCGGGCCGGGGACGCCGACACCCACGCCGGCGATCTTCGAACGGTCCACGCCGGTCGCCTCGATCAGGCGGTTGACCAGCTCTTCGGCCCGGTCGAAGCCCTGGCTGGACGACGCGTCCACGTCGAGCGGCTCGGACTCCTCGGCGAGCACCTGGTGGGCGAGGTTCCCGATCGCGACGCGCAGGTGGGTGTGGCCGAAGTCGATCCCGATGACGATGCCGGCGTCACCGCTCAGGCTCACGCTGCGGGCCCTGCGGCCGCCCGCGGACGTGGGGGTGACCTCGACCGTTCCGCCGTCCTTGAGCTCGCGCACGATGTTGGAGACCGTCGCGGCGGACAGACCGGTCGTGCGCGCGATCTCCGCCTGCGTGAGCGATCCGGCCAGGCGTACGGCCCGTACGACACGTTCCAGATTGGCTCGGTGCAGCGACGACTGCGACCCCGGAGTCTCCATCGACCCATCCACTCCTGCCATCGGAGGCGGCCACGGCGCCGCCAACGTGACCCAGATCACCTCACTGAGACCGGGCCACTTACAAGTTATGAACTCCAAGCTCTGCTGAACCGGTTACCGCCGTCAAGTCCTTGACAGAAATCGTTGGCGGTTCGGGGGTTGCCCGGCGGACATGCGACGGACACGTCCAGGCCACTGCAGAGCAGGTCGCAGGGCAGGGGGCGGGACGGTCCATGGCCGGGTACGGCGGCGTCGTGGCTGGTCGCGCAGTTCTCCGCGCCCCTGACGGGGCGCCTTCACCTGCGTTACTTCAAGGCTCCCGCCGTAAGACCGGCCACCACCTGGCGCTGGAAGACGATGTAGGCCGCGAGCACCGGGAGCATCGCCATCACCAGGCCGGCGAAGAGGCCGGACCAGTCACCCTTGTAGCCCTGACTGACCGCGAGCTGGACCAGGCCCTGGGTGAGGACGTGCTTGTCGGGGTCGGTGTTGAGGACCGTGGGGAGCATGTACTGGTTCCACTGGCCGAGGAAGTTGAAGATCCCCACGCTGATCAGGCCCGGCTTCGCCATCGGCAGCATGATCTGGAAGAACGTGCGGGTGTGCGAGGCGCCGTCGACGAAGGCGGCCTCGGCCACCGAGGTGGGCAGCGTGCGGAAGAACGCCGTGAGGAAGAACACCGTGAACGGCAGCGAGTAGGCGATGTAGACCAGGATGAGGCCGTGGATCGTGTTCAGCAGGCCCAGGTTGTTCACGACGTAGAACAGCGGGACCAGGGCCAGCATGATCGGGAAGCTCATGCCGCCGATGAACAGGTAGTAGATGAAGCGGTTGCCCGGGAAGTCGAAGCGGGCCAGGACGTAGGCGGCCATCGAGCCGAGGACCAGCGTGCCGATGAGCGAGCCGCCCACCACCAGGACGGTGTTCAGGAAGTAGTCGCTCATGTTGGCCTGGGTCCACGCCCGCGACCAGTTGTCGAAGTGGAGCCTGTCCGGCAGCGCCCAGGGCGAGCCGAAGATGGACCGGTCGTCCTTGAAGGACGTCATCACCGCCCACAGCAGCGGCGTGACCACCATGAAGGCCCAGATGACGAGGATGCCGTGGGAGAAGACGTTGAGGACCCCGCCCTCGCGCTTCGGCCGGGCCGGCGCGGGCGCGGGGGGCTCTGCGCTGCTGACGGTGACATCGGGCTCGGTCGTCGTCATGGCTTCAGTACTCCAGCCGCTCGCGACGGCCCAGCCGCATCACGACCGCCGCGAAGGCGAGCGTGACGACGAGCAGGGCGACGCCGATGGTGGTGGCGTAGGCGGCCTGACCGTCCCGGAACGCCTTCTGGTACACGTACAGGACCAACACGGTCGTCGAGTAGTCGGGGCCGCCCGGTCCGGTCGTCATGATCTGTACGACCGCGAACGACTCGGCGCCGAGCGCGAGGATGCCCATGTAGACCCAGCCGGACTGCACGGTGTCCCACAGCAGCGGCAGGGTGAGGCGGAAGAAGGTGGTGGCGCGGCCGGCGCCGTCGAGCAGCGCGGCCTCGTAGAGGTCGGTGGGGATGGACGCCATGCCCGCCGAGAAGAGGACCACGAAGAAGCCGACCGTGGACCAGACGAGTACCGCCATGACGCACCACAGGGCGAGGCTCGGGTCGCCCAGCCAGAGCGGCTGGACGCTGTCCAGGCCGATGCCTCGCAGCAGTGAGTTGATCGCGCCGCTGTCCGGGTTGTAGGCGAAGGCGAAAAGCAGCGAGACGATCGCGATCGACAGCACCTGAGGGAAGAAATAGACGATCTTGTAGAAGGAGGAGCCCCGGACCCCGGAGACGACCGGACCGCCCCTTCTTCTCCGGCCGCCCACATTGATCATGAAGGCGAAGAACAGCGCCAGACTGATCGTCACCAGCGGCAGCACGACCGCGAACATCAAGCTGTGCTGCAAGGACTTCCAGAAGACGTCGTCGTGCAGCATCCTCCGGTAATTGTCCAGGCCGACCATCTTGAATTCGGGGCTCAGGCCCGTCCAGTCCGTGAACGAGTAGTAGATGGACTGGACGAAAGGCCACACCACGAAAAGCGCGTACAGTCCGAGGGGCAACGCCAGAAACCCCACGATGAACCGGTACTTGCCGTGCTGCATCGCCGCTCCGGTGCCGAGAGGGTCGCTGGTTACTGGTGCTTGTAGTGCTTGATCGTGGTGTCCTTGGCGGCCTCGTCGGCGAAACCCTGGATCTTCTTGACGGCCTCCGCCGGGGTGAGCCGGCCGGCCATCATCTCGCCGAGTCCGGCGACTCCGATCTTCTCCTTCTGGAGCTGCACGTACCAGTCCTGCAGCCGGGGGTTGACGACGTTCGACCCGGCCAGCTTCAGCGCGGCCACCCCCGAGGTGAGGCCGGGGGTGAGGGTGATGCCGTCGGTGCCGCCGTTGTACGCGGTCAGCGACTTCACCTTGGTCGTGAAGTTCTTCGACGAGGCCTCGCTGAGCATGATGCGCAACTGCTCCATGCCGCCCGGGGCGTTCGCGGCCTTGGCCGGGACGATGAACGGCTCGCCGCCGGAGGCCCAGATGGTGCCGAACGGCATCTTGTCGTTCTTGTCGATGCCGGTGGGCGCGGAGACGGCGAGGTCGAAGTCGGAGGGGATGACGTTCGCCGACTCGTTCTCCACCCAGGAGCCGTTCGGGATGAACAGCGCCTTGCCCTGCGCCCAGGCGGTCTGCGACTGGATGTGGTCGAGACCCGGGGTGCCCTTGAGGATGTAGCCCTTCTTGTAGAGCTCGTAGTACGCCTCGAAACACGCCTTGACGGCCGGGTGTTTCCAGGCGTTCGGCTCCAGGTTGTCGATCGCGTTCAGCACCTCGACGCCGCCGACCTTGCCGATCATCGGGTAGAGCGAGAAGGGGATGTAGTACGGGTACTTGCCGGCGTAGGTCCAGCCGGCCATGCCCTTCTTCTTGGCCTTCTCGCAGACGGCGATCATCTGGTCCCAGGTCTGCGGGTACTCGGCGTCCAGCGAGTCCAGGGCCTTCTGGGAGTACCAGACGCCGTAGACCGTGTAGGCGTAGTACATGATCCAGACCGGGTCGCCGTCGAACTGGCCCATCTCGACGATGCCGGGCCGCAGCGTGTCGCGGACCTTCTTGTTCGGGTCGTCGTACGACGGCGCGTCGAGGAGCGGGGTGAGGTCGGCCAGCTGCTTCTTGCCGACGAGCACGCCCATGTCCATCTGCTCGGCGCCGGAGTTGTCGATGAGGTCCGGCGGGGTGCCCTGGTTGAAGCGCGGCTGCAGGGTGGACTGGATCTTCTGGGTGGCGGAGAACTTGACCTTTGCCTTCGGGAAGTCCTTCTCGTAGATCTTCACCGCGTCCTCGGCGTACTCCTTGCCGAATCCGCCGTCGAAGAGGACGAATTCCAGCTGCGCGGTCTCGTTGACACCCAGCGGGTTCTTGGCCGTTTTCTTGCCGGCCTTGTCCTTGGACTGGCCGCCGCCGCCACTGCTGGCGCAGGCGGAGAGGAATCCGGCGGCGGGGACCGACATCAGGCCGAGGGCGGCGGACCGCTTGATCAGATCGCGGCGGCCGACACCTTCCGAGCGGTGGCCGGCGGCGGAATCGGAACCGTGGTGGGCAGCGGAAGTGGATCCCATGCTCAAGTGCTCGCCTTCTCCAGGACTCAGGCGGTGAACCGGATCCTCCCGGCACCGCGGTCGGGTCGTGCTGGGACGTGCAGGAAGTCATGCGGGAAACGCCGACAGGTATAGTCCACTTCCGGTCGGCGGGGCAAGATCGAATGCAAGGTTCGCCATGGGTCTTTTCCTAGTTGAGACCTGTCGGAAATATGAGCGAACGCGGTACGCCTTGCCGGAAAAAGAGCCGACATAGCCGCCCGAATGCCGCACTCAACACCCTTGACATCACGGGGCACTTGACCACCTACTGGTTCCTGCGCCACGCAGCTGACAACGTTGTCTCATGTGGGCAGGGAGGGTACCCGTTGTGATGCAGCGGAGAACGCAGCGAAGAACAGGGCACGGACCTGGCACGGCGGTCGTGATCGCGGCCGCCGTCGTCATGACCCTGGGCTCCCGGGGAGCCGCGGTCGCCCTGCCGGCCGAGGCACCGGCCGCCGCGACGCAGTTCGCCTCGTCGTTCGAGCCCGGCGACCCGTCACCGGACTGGACCGACACCGTCGACACCGGCCCGAGCGGCGCTCCGCGCGCCTCGGGCGTGGACGGCGGCTACAGCACCGGCGTCCCCGGCAACGTCACCGACCACGTGACCGACGTGCGGGCGAGCGGCGAGAACACCGGCGCGGGTGAGGTCAAGGAGAACCTCGTCGACGGGGAGTCCGGCACCAAGTGGCTCACCTTCGAGCCCACCGGCTGGGTGGAGTTCGACTTCGACAAGCCCGTCAAGCTGGTGACCTACGCCCTCACCTCCGCGAACGACTACGACGAGCGCGACCCCCAGGACTGGACGCTGCAGGGCTCGACGGACGGCAAGGACTGGAAGACCGTCGACACCCGCAGCGGCGAGGCCTTCACGGAGCGGTTCCAGACCAAGTCGTACGACCTGTCCGCACCGGCCGAGTACCAGCACTTCCGGCTCGACGTCACGCGGAACAACGGCGCCCCGGACATCCTGCAGATCGCCGACGTGCAGTTCTCCACGGGCGGCAGCGGCGGACCGGTGCCCCAGGACATGCTCTCGCTGGTCGACAGGGGCCCGAGCGGCTCACCGACCGCGAAGGCACGGGCCGGGTTCACCGGGACGCACGCCCTGCGCTACGCGGGACGGCACACGGCGACCGGCCGGGCGTACTCGTACAACAAGGTCTTCGACGTGAACGTGAGGGTCGGCCGGGACACGCGGCTGGCGTACCGGATCTTCCCGTCGATGGCCGACGGCGACCTCGACTACGACGCCACCTACGTCGCGGTGGACCTGGCCTTCACCGACGGCACGTATCTGAGCGACCTCGGGGCCGTCGACCAGCACGGGTTCGGACTGTCGCCGCGCGCACAGGGCGCCTCGAAGGCGCTGTACGTCAACCAGTGGAACGACATCTCCTCGGCGATCGGTTCGGTCGCGGCCGGCAGGACGGTCGACCGGATCCTGGTGGGTTACGAATCCCCCGCCGGGCCGGCCAGGTTCCGCGGCTGGCTCGACGACGTGTCCCTGAGGCCGGTGGCCCCCGAGAAGCCCAAGGCCCACCTGTCCGACTACGCGCTGACCACACGCGGCACCAACTCCAGCGGCAGCTTCTCCCGCGGCAACAACTTCCCGGCGACCGCCCTGCCGCACGGCTTCAACTTCTGGACGCCGGTGACCAACGCGTCCTCGGAGAGCTGGCTGTACGAGTACGCACGGGCGAACGACGACGACAACCTGCCGACGATCCAGGCGTTCAGCGCCAGCCACGAGCCGAGCCCCTGGATGGGCGACCGGCAGACCTTCCAGCTGATGCCGTCGGCCGCCGCCGGCACGCCGGACACCGGCCGGGAGGCCCGTGCGCTGGCCTTCCGGCACGAGAACGAGACCGCGCGGCCGTACTACTACGGAGTCCGGTTCGAGAACGGCCTCAAGGCCGAGATGACCCCGACCGACCACGCGGCCGCGCTGCGCTTCACCTACCCGGGCGACGACGCGAGCGTGATCTTCGACAACGTGACCGAGCAGGCGGGTCTGACCCTCGACAAGGAACACGGGATCGTCACCGGTTACTCGGACGTGAAGTCCGGGCTGTCGACGGGCTCCACCCGCCTCTTCGTCTACGGCGTCTTCGACAAGCCCGTGACGGGCGGTGAATCCGGCGGGGTCAAGGGCTACCTCCGCTTCGACGCGGGCTCCGACCACACCGTCACGCTCCGCCTGGCCACCTCCCTGATCAGCGTCGACCAGGCCAAGGACAACCTGCGCCAGGAGATCCCGGACGGCACCTCCTTCGACGCGGTCAGGGCGCAGGCCCGGAAGGTCTGGGACCGGCTGCTCGGCAAGGTGGAGGTGGAGGGCGCCACGGCCGACCAGCTCACCACCCTCTACTCCAGCATGTACCGGCTGTACCTGTACCCCGACTCCGGCTTCGAGAAGGTGGGTTCGACGTACCAGTACGCCTCCCCCTTCTCGCCGATGATCAGCCAGGACACCCCGACGCACACCGGCGCGAAGATCGTGGCCGGCAAGGTGTACGTCAACAACGGCTTCTGGGACACCTACCGCACGACATGGCCGGCCTACAGCCTGCTGACGCCTGCTCAGGCGGGCGAGATGGTCGACGGGTTCGTGCAGCAGTACAAGGACGGCGGCTGGACCTCGCGCTGGTCCTCCCCCGGGTACGCCGACCTGATGACCGGCACCTCCTCGGACGTGGCGTTCGCGGACGCCTACGTGAAGGGCGTGCAGTTCGACGCGAAGGCGGCGTACCAGGCCGCCCTGAAGAACGCGACCGTCGTGCCGCCCTCCTCGGGCGTCGGCCGCAAGGGCATGTCCACCTCGCCCTTCCTCGGCTACACCAGCGACGACACCCGCGAGGGCCTGTCCTGGGCGATGGAGGGCTACGTCAACGACTACGGCATCGCCGAGATGGGCAAGGCGCTGTACGCGAAGACGGGCGAGAAGCGCTACCAGGAGGAGTCGGACTATTTCCTCAACCGCGCCCAGGACTACGTGAACCTCTTCGACTCCAGGGCCGGCTTCTTCCAGGGCAGGGACGCCCAGGGCGGCCGGCGGGTGGACTCGGCGTCGTACGACCCGCGCGTGTGGGGCTACGACTACACCGAGACCAACGGCTGGGGCTACGCCTTCACCGCGCCGCAGGACAGCCGGGGCCTCGCCAACCTGTACGGCGGACGGTCCGGCCTCGCCGACAAGCTCGACGAGTTCTTCGCGACGCCCGAGACGGCCTCCCCCGACTTCGTCGGCTCCTACGGCGGGGTCATCCACGAGATGACCGAGGCCCGGGACGTCCGGATGGGCATGTACGGCCACTCCAACCAGGTCGCCCACCACGTCATCTACATGTACGACGCGGCCGGCGAGCCCTGGAAGGCGCAGGCCTACGTCCGTGAGGCGCTCTCCCGGCTCTACCTCGGCAGCGAGATCGGCCAGGGCTACCACGGCGACGAGGACAACGGCGAGCAGTCGGCCTGGTACCTCTTCTCGGCCCTCGGCTTCTACCCGCTGGTGATGGGCAGCGGCGACTACACGATCGGCTCCCCGCTGTTCAGGAAGGCGACGGTCCACCTGGAGAACGGCCACGACCTGGTGATCAGGGCCCCACGGAACAGCGCGCGGAACGTCTACGTCCAGAGTGTCCGCGTCAACGGCCGCAGCTGGACGTCGACCTCGCTCCCGCACACCCTCATCTCCCGGGGCGGGACCGTCGACTTCGCGATGGGCCCGAAGCCGTCGGCCTGGGGTACGGGCAGGAACGCCGGCCCGGTCTCGATCACCCGGGGCGACAAGGTCCCGACCCCGCGCGCGGACGTCCTGAGGCCCCAGGGCGCCCTGTTCGACAACACGTCGGCGACGCAGGAGGCGGTGACGTCGGTGGACCTGCCGGTGACCGGGTCGGTCAAGGGGATCCAGTACACGCTCACCTCACCGTCGGACCACGCCAAGGCTCCGACCGGCTGGACCCTCCAGGCCTCGGCGGACGGCACCGACTGGCGGACGGTGGACCGGCGTTCGGCGCAGAGCTTCGACTGGGACCTGCAGACCAGGGCGTTCACCGTCCAGCGGCCCGGGACGTACGCGCACTACCGGCTGGTCCTGGACGGTGCGTCGGCGCTGGCGGAGGTGGAGTTGCTGGCCTGAACCGGCGGCAGGGCAGGAGGGGGGGCGAACTCGGCCCCCCTCTTCTCTTTGAACCTTGTCTTCTGAACCCTGTCTTCTGAACCTTTTCTTCGACGGTCCTGCGCGTGCCGGGGGCGGACGGCGGGACGGACGGCGGGACGGGAGCGGGCCCCGCACACCCGGCGGGTTCCGGTCCGCCGGGCGTATGGGAGCGCTCCCATCCCACCTTCATGTGAAGCTAGCGCGGACTGGGGCTGCTGTAAACGGTGTGGAAGGGACGCACTGCTTCCAGGGTGACGCGGCCACCGGCACCGGCGGCTGTCCCAGCGGCCTCCCGGCGGCTTCACGATGCCGCAGGTCAGGGGGGCAGTCGTCGTCCCACCCTCCCAGGGCGCCCGGATCCCCTTGGCGGCCCGCGGCACGCACCGACAGCCTTCTGCCGCCGGGCCACCGAGCCCCCGGAACCGGGCCGATGCCCGAGGCCGAGATCACCGCCGGACCAGCGGGGGTCATCGGCGAGGTGGCCCTCACCCGCGACGTCACGAAGAACGCGCCGCCGGCTTCGACGGAGCCGGCGGCGCGGCACCGAGGACGCCGCACCCCACCACGGCGAGGGAGACCGCCTCGCCCGAACACACGGGAGGAACCATGAACAAGCGCGGGATCACCGCCGTAGCCGCCGGACTCGCCGCCGTAGCCCTGGGGTTCACGCCGGGCACCGCCAACGCCGCCGACAACCAGCCGCTCAGCGCCAGCACCACGGGCGCCTCGGTCTCGCTGACCGTCGACTGGACCGGTTCGGAGTCGTTCACCCTGCGCAACGTGAAGCTGAGTGACACCTCCTGTGACGCCCACCCGGTGTACTTCTACGTCACCGCGCCGGGCTTCCAGTTCCCGAACCACTGGAACTCCAGCGGCTGCGGCACCACCAGCACCTGGAGCAGCCTGTCGGGCAGCCTGGACGGGGGCATCCACAGCCTCGGGGTGACGGTCTGCCGCGACACGACCTTCGACAACTGCAGCTCGTCCGGCGTGTCGATCAACCCCTACGACTGATTCCCTGCGACTGAGTCCCCGGCGACTGACTCCCCGGCGGCGCAGGCCGCCCGCGACCTGTCCCGGTGGTCCGGACGTCGTCCGGACCACCGGTTTTTCCGCGTCCCCGTGTCCTCCGCGGTCCTCGACCCGCCCCTAGACCGGCGCGGTCCGGGCCCGTAGCGGCGACTCGGCGGGCGGGGAGCCGGTGGTGGGGAGTTCGACGGTGAACTCGGTGCGTCCCGGTGCGCTCCGTACGTCGACACGGCCCCCGTGGGCCGCGGTGATCGCGGCGGCGATCGCCAGGCCAAGGCCCGAACCGCCTTCCAGGACACCGGCGCGGGTGCGGGAGGTGTCGGCCCGGGTGAAGCGTTCGAAGACGGCCGGGAGCAGGTCGGGCGGGATGCCGGGGCCGTCGTCGCGGACCCGGATCACCGCGGTGGTCGGGGTGGTCTCCACCGTGGCGGTCACGGTGGTGCCCGCCGGGGTGTGCACCCGCGCGTTGGCCAGCAGGTTGGCCACCACCTGGTGCAGCCGGGCCTCGTCGCCCCGCACCAGCGCCGGGCCGTCGTCCAGGGCGAGTTCGAGCTGCCAGACATGGCCGGTGCCCGCCGCCCGCGCGTCCCACACCGCCTCCGCGAGCAGCGCGGCCATGTCCACCTCGGCCGACTGCAGCGGGCGGCCCTCGTCGAGGCGGGCCAGCAGCAGGAGATCCTCCACCAGGCTGCGCATGCGCACCGACTCGGCGTTGACCCGGCGCCACGCCAGGCCGGGCTCGATGCGGTCCGTGCCCCGGTTCATCAGCTCCGCGTACCCGGCGATCGAGGCGAGCGGGGTGCGCAGTTCATGGCTCGCGTCGGCCAGGAACCGGCGCATCCGCTCCTCGCTGCGGCGCACCTGTTCCTCGCCGCGCCGGCGTTCGGCCAGCGACGCCTCGACGTGGTCGATCATGCGGTTGAGGGCCGCGCCGACCTGTCCGGCCTCGCTGCCCGGGTCGGTGTCCCGCTCGGGCACCCGGGTCAGGCCGGTCAGCTGGTCCAGGCCGAGGGGGGCGTGGGAGACCTCGACGGCGGTGGCGGCGACCCGGCCGAGGGGGCGCAGCTGCCGTCGTATCACCACAGCGCAGACGCAGCCGGCGGCGGTCAGGCCGGCGACGGCGACGGCGGTCTCGATCGCCACCAGTTTGCGGATGGTGTCCAGGACGTCGTCCATGGGCAGGCCGGTCAGGACGCGGATGCCGCCGGCGTCGAGGGCGGCGACCCGGTAGGTGCCGAGGCCGGGGACCACGCGGGTGTGGGTCGAGCCGTCCGGCGTGATGCCCCCGAGGGCGGCGGTCTGGGCGCTGGTGAGGGCGCGCGGGGGCGCGTCGTGGCCGACCACGGCCGCGCTGAGGATGTCGCCCTCGGCGTCGATGCGGGCGGCGAGCAGGCCGGCCGGCTGGCCCCCCTCGTCGAGGAAGGTCAGGTCCCGGGTCAGCTCCGGGTGCAGGGCGGCGCCGCCCGCGTTGCGCTCCACCGCGTCGTTCACCCGGTTGTCCAGGTTGCCCAGCAGATAGGCGCGTTGGGCGAACACCGTGGTCAGGGCCATCGCGGCGCACACGCAGACCAGGACGGCGGTGATGAGGACGAGCAGCCGGGAGCGCAGCGGCCGGCTCCGCGGCCGGGCGGCGGTCATCTGCCGTCCTCCCCGGGCCGTACGACGTGGCCCGTGCCGTGCACGGTGTGGTCGGCGCCGGCCTCCGGGGCGTCGAGGCGGTGTTCGACGGCGTCGCGGAGGGTGAGCATCAGGACGGGCAGCCTCGGCATCTCGTAGCGGAGTCTGCGCGCTACCTGGAGGCCGTTCAGGCCCGGGGGCATGCCGTCGAGCACCGCCGCGTGCGGGGCGCTGCCGCGGGCCGGTCGCAGACCGGTCTGTCCGTCGAGCGCGGGGCAGGGCCGCCGGCCCGCGTCCGCGACGGCGGCGGGCAGCTCGGTGAGAGCCGGCTCGTCGTCGACGATCAGGACGCGGACTGGGCCGGTTCGGGACCCTGCGGAAGCGGACATGTAGCAAGTCTGTGCCGGTTCGCTGAGGAAACCCTGTGTTCCGGCTGGGCTTTGACGATGTCACGTGCGGGCGACGCGCGAAGGGCCGCCGCGGAACGTGTTCTGGCCACGGAGGTGGGTGACGGCGGTCTCGGGGGCGATCACCTCGCAGCCTTCCGACCGGGACCGGACCGGCTACGCGCCCTTCGCACCCGAGCTGCCGGAACGCCTCGCACGTCGACCAGGCCGTCAGCCCGCATCAGCCGTCGGCGGCACCCGTGCGCGGCTGTCGGTAGGGCCGTACCGCGCGGCGCGCTATGGCGAAACGGTGCGTCTCCGACGGGCCGTCGTAGATCCGGAAGGGCCGCACCTCCCGGAACAGACGGGCGAGCGGGGCGTCGGCGGCCGACACGCCGAGGGCTCCGCAGATCTGCACCGCCCGGTCGACCACTCGGTTCACCGCCTCCGCCACGAAGATCTTGGACACCGAGGAGAGTTGGGAGGCCGCGGCGGAGCCGGTGTCCAACTCCCAGGCCGTACGCAGGATCAGGGCGCGGCTCGCCTCGATGTCGATCTCGGAGTCGGCCAGCATCTGCTGGACCATGCCGAGGTCTCCCAGTGCCGAGCCGAACGCCCTCCGGCTCCCGGCCCGCTCCAGCGCGATGTCCTGGGCGCGGCGGGCCGCTCCCAACCAGCGCATGCAGTGGGTCAGCCGGGCGGGACCGAGCCGTGTCTGGGCCCCCTCGAAGCCGTGGTCCACCGCGCCCAGCACCTGCTCGTCCCCCACCACGCACCCGTCGAAGACGATCTCGCTGTGCCCGGCGAAGAGCGACTCGTCGAGGGTCTCGATCGTCCGGACGAGGCGCATGCCGGGGGTGTCGGCGTCCAGCAGGAACATGGTGGCGCCGCCCGGGTCCCCCGGGCTGCCGGAGGTGCGGGCCATGACGATGGTGAACCCGGCTCCCTGGGCACCGGTGATGAACCACTTGCGCCCGTCGATACGCCAGCCACCCGGCACCCGGGTCGCGGTGGTCCGCAGCAGGCGGGGATCGGCACCCGCTCCCGGAGCCGGTTCGGTCATGGCGAAGCAGGACCGTGTCTCACCCGCGGCGAGCGGACGCAGATACTTCTGCCTCTGCTCTTCCGTGGCCGCCTTCTCCAGCAGGTGCATGTTGCCTTCGTCCGGGGCCGCGCAGTTCAGCGCCAGCGGCCCGAGCAGCGAGTAACCCGCCGCTTCGAACACCACCGCCTGGCCGCGCAGATCGAGCCCGTGGCCGCCCCAGCGCTTCGGCACGTGCGGAGCGAACACACCCGCGTCACGGGCGGCTTTCTGCAGCCTCTCCCGCACCGCCTCGGGGGCGTCGTGCACGGACCCGCCGCATTCGCGCTCGGCCGGGACGACCACCTCGCGCACGAACTCCGCAGTGGCTTCCGCAAGTTGAGCGACAGCAGGATCGACATCGAACTGGATGGGCACGGGACCTCCCGCCGACGGGCGTACGGGGCATCGTCAGCCGACGCCTCCTAGAAACTGTATAGCGTGTCTAGTATCTTGCCCGGAAGCCCCGGCGACGGGAAGACGACGGGAGAGACGCCCATGAACCCGACCGAGAGCACCGGCCCGGTCCGTACGGTCCGCCATCCCGACGGCGTCGTCGAGCTGAGGCTGGACGATCCCGGCCGCGGGAACGCCCTGGATCTCGAAACGGCCGAGGCACTGCGGGACACCGCGTCGGAGGTGGCCGCCGACCCGGGCGGCGCGGTCCTGCTGCGGGCGACGGACGGCAGTTTCTGCGTGGGCGGCGACCTGCGCGCGTTCGCCGGCCGCGGCCCGGAGACCGGCGCCTACGTGCACGCCGTGGCGAGCGCCGCACACGCCGCAATACAGGTCCTGTACGAGCTGCCGGTCCCGTTGGTGACCGCTGTGCGCGGAGCGGCCGCGGGCGGCGGGATCGGTCTCGCTCTCGTGGGCGACATCGTCCTGGCGGCCCGGTCCGCGCGGTTCCGGCTCGCGTACACGGCGGTCGGACTCACACCGGACTGCGGGGCGTCGTGGCTCCTGCCCCGTCTGGTGGGCCCCCGCAGGGCGGCGGACCTGATCCTCACCAACCGGGTCCTGACCGGCGACGACGCCGAACGGTGGGGCCTGGTCTCCCGGTCCGTGCCCGACGCGGAGCTGGACGGCACCGCCCACCGGACCGCGGCCGGTCTGGCCGCCGGCGCCGGCGCAGCGCAGCGCGCCGCGAAGACACTGCTGCGCCTGGGCACCGGTGACGATCTGCGTCGCCACCTCGCCGAGGAGGCGCGGTCGATCGCCGCCCTCGCGGACGGCCGGGACGCACAGGACCGCATGACGTCGTTTCTCGCGACGAAAAGTGTTTCTTGAGTCCCTCTTCACTAACAAGCCCGCAGGGGCGTAACCTCCGGGCAACACAGAACCGAGCCAAAGGTGTGGCGATGCAATCTGCTGCCGTGGACCTTCCGGACGCATCCGACGAGCCCCTCACCGAAGCCGTCGTCGACCTTGTTCTGCGTGGCATGTGGCGCGGCCGTCCGGACTCCGACCACCGGCCGCTGGTCAAGGCCGGGCTGGCGACGGTGAAGGGGCCGGTGGTGCTGCCGACCGAGCGGGCCAAGGCCTTGGTCGCGCGGTCGCTGCGGGTTCCCGCCGGCTCCGAGCAGGAGGCGCGGATCACCGCGGTGTACGAGGCGTTCCTGCCGGTCAACCGGAAGATCCGAGACGTGTGCACGGCATGGCAGTGCCGCCCCGACGGCACCGCCAACGACCATTCCGACGACGTCTACGACGCCGGGGTGCGCGAGGCACTGGAGGACGTGCACGAGGCCATCCAGCCCGTGCTCCGCAGGCTGGACCGGGTGCTCGCGGGCAGTGGGCAGTACCTGGCGGCCCTGGAGGACGCCCTCGACCGCTTCGACGACGGCGCGCCGGAGTGGCTGGCCTCGCCGCTGTGCGACTCCTACCACACCGTATGGATGCGGCTGCACCAGGAGCTGCTGCTCGTGCTGGGCATCAGCCGGGCCGAGGACGAGGCCCGTGAAGAGGACTTGGTGGCAAGGGGGCGGGGGTGAGCGTCACCGAGCGCGAGGCGGGCCTCCCCGCACCGTCCGAGGCATCCCCCGCTCCGTCCGACAGCCCCGGGCCTCCCGGACGGATCCTGGTGCCGTACGGCCAGGGACGCATCCGGGGCCTGGACGCCGACGAGCTGGGCGCGCACGGCGCGGCGATGGACGGGCTGGTGGCCCTCGGTCTGCCGGTCGTTCCGGGGCTCACCGTGCCCGCCTCCTCCGCCGCGTCGCTGTGCGAAACCGCCACCGCCGAAGCCGCCGTGGACCTCGTCGAACAGCTCTCGGGACGGCGGATCGGGGACCCGGCCCGGCCGCTGCTGCTGCGCCTGTCGGCGAGTGCGCCGACCGAGATCGCCGGGCTGCCGCCGGACCTGGCCTGCCTCGGCGCGGCCCCGGGCACGGCCGACGACCTGTGCGCCGTCATCGGGCGGGCGGACGCCTTGCACGAGGTGTGGGCCGCCACCGTACGCGTGATCGCCGAACACGCCCTGGACGTTCCCGGTGCGCTGCTCGACGACGCCCTCCTGGACACGCCGGAGCCGCGGGCCCGGGTGGAGGTGCTGCTGTCCCTGGCGGCGGAGGAGGGCTCCCGGCCCTTCCCCGACGACCCGGCACAACAGCTGGCGCTTGCCGCCCGTGCCCTGCTCGCTCGGTGGGACTCGCCGCGTGCGCGAAGGTCCCGCCGTGTCCAGCGGCTCCCCGCCGACCTGGCCCTCTCCCTGCATGTGCAGGCCCTGCGCATCGGCCCGGCGGACCACTCGGGCTACGGCACGGCGGTCAGCCGCGATCCCGAGACCGGGCGTCTGTCCCCGCAGGGCTCCTTCTTCCGCGGGGTGCGCCGCAGCGCCCCGCCGCCGCACTCCGGTGAACCGCTGGACCGGCTCGCGAGCGGCACCGCGCTGCTGGAGCACTCCCTGCTCACTCTGGAGCGGTACCTGCGCGCGCCGGTGTCGGTCGACTTCGAGGTGCGCGACGACGAGATCTCCCTGCTCGCCGCCTCCGCCCAACTCCGCCCGCCACTGCGGGCGTCGGTGTGTCTGGCCACGGACCTCGGCCGGGACGGGGCGCTCGGCCATGAGGAGGCCGTCCGTCGCATCACCCCCGCACAGGTACAGGAACTGCTCCACCCGCAACTGCGGCTCACCGGCGGGGAGGAACTCCTCGTCAGGGGCCTGCCCGCGTCGCCGGGAGCGGCGACCGGGACGGTGGCGCTCTCCAGCGAGCGGGCCCTGGAACTGGCCTCGGAAGGCACCCGGGCCGTGCTGGTGGCCGCCGAGACGACACCGGCGGACGTGCCCGGCATGCTGGCCTCCGTCGCCGTGCTGACCGGCAGCGGCGGAATCGCCTCGCACGCCGCCGTGGTCGCGCGGGGCGCCGGCAAGCCCGCCGTGTGCGGCGCCGAGGGGCTGCGCGTGGACCGGGCGGCCGGAACGGTCCGCTTCGGGGAGCGCGTGGTGCGCGAGGGCGACCCGATCTCGTTGGACGGCCGTACCGGCGCCGTCTACGCGGGCACGCTGAGCGTCAGTGTCGCCGGACCGCCGCCCGAACTGTCCACGTTGCTGACGTGGGCGGACGACACACGCCGGCTGGGCGTGCGGGTCAACGCCGACACGGCCGCCGAGGTGGAGACGGCACTGGCGCTGGGCGCGGAGGGCGTCGGGCTGTGCCGTACGGAGCACCAGTTCCTCGGCGAGCGGCTGCCGCTGATCCGCCGGGTCCTCCTGGCCGCCGACCCGGCCGGCCGTGACGACGCCCTGGTGGCGCTGGAACGCGCCCAGCACGAGGACTTCACCGCGCTGCTGGCCGCCGTGGGGAATCGCCCGGTGACCGTGCGCCTGCTGGACGCCCCGCTGCACGAGTTCCTGCCCGCCCCCGGGGAGGCCCTGGACACGGCCGAGGAACAGCGGGCCGCCGCGCTGCGCGAGGCGAACCCGATGCTCGGCCTGCGCGGGGTGCGGCTGGCGCTGCTGCACGAGCGGCTCTACCCGGCGCAGGCCGAGGCGCTCTTCACCGCCTGGGCCGATGTCGCCGCCGGCGGGGTCCGGCCGGAGCTGGAGGTGATGATCCCGCTCGTCAGCCTGCCGGAGGAACTGGCCGCCGCGGCCGCATACGTACGCGGTGCCGCCGACGCGGTCGCCGCCCGCACCGGGGTGACGGTCCCCTACCGGCTCGGCACGATGATCGAGACCCCGCGCGCCGCGCTGCTGGCCGGGGAACTCGCCGAGCACGCCGAGTTCTTCTCCTTCGGCACCAACGACCTCACCCAGCTCACCTACGGGTTCTCCCGGGACGACGTCGAACGCCAGGTGCTCGCCTCGTACCAGGAACGCGGGTTCCTGACCGCCAGCCCCTTCGCCCGGCTCGACCCGCACGGGGTGGGTGCACTGGTCGCCCTGGCGGCCGAGCGGGCCCGGAGCGTACGGCCCGGCATCAAGCTGGGCGTGTGCGGTGAGCACGGCGGTGACCCCGAGTCGATCGCGTTCTGCGACGGCCTCGGCCTCGACTACGTCTCGTGTTCCGCGCACCGCGTGCCGGTGGCCCGGATGGCTGCCGCGCACAGCGCGCTGCGCGCACGCGACGACTCCAGCGGGAGCACACGATGACGAGCACCGTGACCGAGACCGACGGCACAGCACTGTCGGACACCGAACTGGAAGACCTCCGCGAGACCGTCCGCGCGGTGTGCGCGGACGCCGGCGGCACCGCCGCGGTACGCCGGATGTCCGAGGAGGCCCCCGGCATCGACGCCGGGCTGTGGGAGACCCTGGGCCGACAGGTCGGCCTCGCGGCTCTCGGCCTGCCCGGGTCGGCGGGAGGCATCGGCGGACTCGCCGGGATCGCCGCCGTCTGCGAGGAGCTGGGCCGGGCTCTGGCACCGGTGCCGCTGCTGTCCTCCACCGTGCTGGCCGGGCAGGTGCTGGCAGGCTGCGGCACGACCGACGAGGCGCTGGGCAAACTGGCGGAGGGCGCCGTACACGCCCTGGCGGTGGTCGCACCCGATGGGACGTGGCGGGCCGACGCCGTGCCCGTGGGCGTCTCCTGGCAGGGGAGCGCCCCGCGTCTGGACGGCACCGCGCCGTTCGTCCTCGACGGCGCCGATGCCGAGACACTCGTGGTGGCCGCGGCCGGCACCGACGGCGTGGACCTCTTCCTGGCCGACCCGCGAGAGCCGGGCGTCACGGTGCGCCGGGTGCCCACCCTCGACCTCAGCCGAGGCCAGGCGATGGTCACCTTCGACGGCGCACGGGCCCGGGCACTGACCGCCGGCGGCGAGGGGGCGGACGTCGTCTCCCGCGCACTGGACGTGGCCCTCGTGGCCCTGGCTGCCGAACAACTCGGCGGAGCCCAGGCCGCCTTGGACATGACCGTGGCCCATGTGCGCCACCGCACGCAGTTCGGCAGGGCGATCGGCGGCTTCCAGGCGGTCAAGCACGCCTGCGCCGACATGCTGCTCCAGGTCGAGTCGGCACGGTCGGCCGTGGTGCGTGCGGTCCGGGCGGACGGCTCACCCCGAGCGCTGGCCGAGGCGGCGGCGGTGGCACAGGCGTGGTGCGGCGAGGCATTCGTCTCCGTCGCCGCCGAGTGCGTGCAACTCCACGGCGGAATGGGCTTCACCTGGGAGCACGACGCGCACCTGTACTTCCGGCGCGCGCAGTCCGACGCGGTGCTGCTGGGCGGCGCCGCGCATCACCGGGAACGGCTGGCCGTCCTGCTGGGCTGGTGACGTGGAAGGAGGGCGGGGACATGACCACCAGGCTCATCGACGAGTCGCTGTTCGAGAACCCGGACGACCGTGAGCGCGACGACCGTGCGTACGGCGACGGGGGCGCACCGCGTCTCGTGGGCGCCCGCTGCTCCGCGTGCCGCACCGTCGTCTTCCCCCGGCACGACTCGTGCCCCAGGTGTGCGGACGGGGTGATGTCCGAGCAGGTACTGCCGGTCAAGGGGCGGGTGTGGTCGTGGACGCTCCAGGCGTTCCCGCCGAAACCGCCGTACCGGCCGCCGGCCGGCGGCTACCGGCCTTACCACGTGGGCTACGTGGATCTCGGCGAGGTACTGGTCGAAGCGCGGCTGGCGGTGCCCCGCGAGGAGATCCGGATCGGTCTGCCCGTCCGGCTCACCCTGGTGCCCGCCTACGACAGCGAGGACGGGACCAAGGTGTTGACCTTCGCGTTCCGCCCTGAGCGGGACGAGGAGCGATGAGCCGGGTCGACGAGGTGTACGTGGTCGGATGCGGGATGCACCCCTTCGGCCGCGACGAGAGTGTCACCGGCCTGGGCATGGCCGAGCGGGCCGTGCGAGCGGCGCTGGCCGACGCGGGTGTCGCCTGGGAGGACATCGGCTACGCGGCCGGCGGCTCCGACGTGTCCGGCAAGCCGGACACACTGGTGGGCCGTCTGGGTCTGACCGGAGTGCCCTTCGTCAACGTGCAGAACGGCTGCGCGACCGGTGCCTCCACGGTGCTCGCGGTGGCCAACGCGCTGCGCGCGGGCGAGGCCTCCCTGGGTCTGGCGGTGGGCTTCGACAAGCACGAACGGGGCGCGTTCCACGTCTCCGCGGCCCGCTACGGCCTCGGCGACTGGTACGCCGAGACCGGCATGATGCTGACCACCCAGTTCTTCGCCCTGAAGACCCAGCGGTATCTGTACGAACACCACATGTCCGAGCGGGCGCTGGCGTTGGTGGCCGAGCGAGCCTTCCGCAACGGCGCCCGGCATCCCCTGGCGTGGCGGCGCAAACCGCTGACCGAGCGGGAGATCCTGGACTCCGCCGAGGTCAGCCCGCCGCTCACCCAGTACATGTTCTGTTCGCCCGGACAGGGAGCGGCAGCCCTGGTCCTGGCACTCGGCGACCGGGCGTTCGACCTGTGCGAACGCCCGGTCAGACTCGCGTCGTTGGCCTTCCGCACCCGGCGGTTCGGATCGTTCGAGGTGTTCTCTCCGTGGCTGCCGCCAGGACCCCACCGCAGCCCCAGCGTAGACGCCGCGGAGGCGGCCTTCCGCACGGCGGACGTACGGCCCGCGGACGTACAGGTCGCGCAGCTTCAGGACACTGACAGCGGCTCGGAGTTGATCCATCTGGCGGAGACCGGACTGTGCGGCCACGGCGAGCAGGAGGAACTGCTGGCCGCCGGAGCCACCGATCCCACGGGCCGGATACCGGTCAACACCGACGGCGGCTGTCTGGCCGGCGGGGAGCCCGTCGGCGCCTCCGGGCTGCGGCAGTTCCACGAGGTCGTACGACAGCTGCAGGGCCGGGCGCCCGGCCCGCAGGTACCGGGCGCTCCCCGGGTGGGCTTCACCCATGTGTACGGGGCGCCCGGGATCAGCGCCTGCTCGGTCCTGACGGTGTGAGAGGCGGCGAGCATGCCAAGCGGCGCGCCGGCCGAACCGCGCTGGTGACCGGCGGGGCACGCGGACTCGGGCTGGAGATCGGCCGGCAGCTCGACGAGGACATCCTGCGCGCGCCCCTGGACACCAGCCTCGCCGGCACGGGCGTCCTGGTCGGCGCCGCCGATCTTGGCTGGACCCGCAGCGGCATGGGCGGCCCGTCCGCCCCGCGCGGGCCGGAGGAGGGTGCGGACACCCCGGTCCGGCCGGCGGCCCTTCCCGACGGCGACGCGACGACGGCCGGGCTGTTCGCCGGCCGCAGGCCCCTGCCCCGGTGAACCTCTCAGGTCCGGGACGGAGCCCTCTCAGGTCCGTGACGTCGCCTTCTTCTCCGGCTTCTCCTGCCCCGCCGGTGTCTCCTCGGCGGCGACGATGCGCAGCGCCAGCTCCCTGACCGCCTGCAGCACGGCCGCTGAGGGCAGTCGTGACAGCGGTCCTCCCTCCGCCCGCAACGCGGTGACCAGCATCGTCGTACTGATCAGCGTGCGGACGGCGAGCGCCTGTCCCGCGTGCCGGGCCTTCGCCGCGCGGGGGCTGCGCGTGCTGCCCTCGGGCAGGTAGTCGTAGCCACGCTGGATGTGCCGCTGCTCGAACTCGTCCCGCAGCACCTTCACGCTGCCGTTGGCGGAGGCGACCTGGACCTGGTACAGCCGGGCCTCGTCGGGGTTGCGCTCCACCCACTCCCATACGGCGTCGATGACGCGGACCAGGCCCTCCGCGTCACCCGGCTCGGACTCCGGCCGGGCCGCCTCCACGACCGCGTTCAGCTGGTCGAAAACCCGGCGCATGGCGAGTTCGAGCAGTTCCTCCTTGCCGTCGAAGTGGTAGTAGACGGCCGTGGGGACCACCTCGGCCTCGTCCGCGATGTCCTGGATGCTCGTCTCGGCGAATCCGTTGCGGCCGAAGACCCGTACGGCGGCGGCGATGATGTGCTGCCGCCGCGAGGGCCGGTGGGCGGGCTGTTTGCCGTTCTTCGTGGTGGCCATCCTGCTCCCTGCCCGCTGCCGTCAGTCCGCGCCCGTGTTCTCCGGTACTGACCATTGTATCCAGTAACTCCGACCCACCGACGGCAAAACTCCTGCTGCCCACGGGCCTCCGGCGGGCTCAGGTCCCGGCATACTTGACACCATGACGACATCCGGAACCCGTCCCGCTCATCGCCCCTCGCGCAAGCAGTGGGTGATCGAGGCGGCCACCGAGTTGTTCGCCACCCAGCCGCCGGACGAGGTGACGGTGGCCGACATCGCCTCTCGCGCGGAGATGACCTCGGCCGCGGTGTACTACCACTTCTCCTCCAAGGACCAGGTCCTGGCCGAGGCCATGCGTGCGTTCGCCGCGGCGCTGCGCGAGCAGCTGCAGTCGATCACGGAGGCCCAGGAGCCCGGCTCGCACACCGGAGCGGCGATCACCGCCCTGCTGGCGTGGATGGCCGAGAACCGGTCCGCCGCCACCGTGTTCTTCGTGTCGTCGACCGGTATGAGCCAGGAGGCGGAGGCGCTCCGCCAGGAGAGCCGTACGCAGTTGCTGGAGGAACTGGTGCGGCTGGTGCGCAAGTCCCGCGCGTCCGTCTCCGACGCCGAGGCCGCGGTGAACGGCCTGGGCCTGCTGGCGCTGCTGGAGACCGCGGCCACCTCGCAGGTCCGGGGCGACGACGTCTACCGGTCGCTGGGGCACCGCTCGTTCGTCCGCGAGGTCGGCGATCTCGCGGAGCGGATCGCCGACCCGGCCTGGTAGACCCCGGATCACACCAGCAGACGCAGGGGCTTGCTGAGCAACTCGCCGACCGTGCGCAGATACTCGGCGGCGGGTGCGCCGTCGACGGCACGGTGGTCGAAGGTGAGGCTCAGGGTGAGCACCCGGGTCCGCAGCGGCCGGTCGTCCACCCACTCGACGCCGTCCCTGAGCCTGCCCACGCCGAGGATTCCGACATTGCCGGGGTTGATCACAGGGGTGAAGAAGTCGACGCCGTATCCGCCGAGCGAGGTGACGGTGAAGGTCGCCCCCTCCAACTGCGCGGGGGAGATCCGCCCCTCGCGCGCGGCCTGCGCCAGCTCCTTCGACCGGCGGGCGATCTCATGCAGGGGCAGCGCCGCCGCGTCCTCGATCACGGGGACCATGAGGCCGCCCGGTACGGCCACCGCGAAGCCCAGGTGGACGGCGTCGAGCAGATGGATGCCGTCGTCCAGGACGGTCGCGTTGAGCAGCGGGTGCTCGCGCAGGGCCAGGACCGCGGCCTTCAGCACGAAGTCGCCCAGGCTGGGGACCGGCAGTTCGCCGTCGGCCCACTCCTCTTTGAGCCGCTCCCGCAGGGAGACCACCGCGTCCATCCGCACCTCGTAGCCGTGCGTCAGCTGTGCCATCTCCTGGAGGCTGGCATGCATCCTGCGTGCGATGGTGCCGCGCATCCCCGTGAGGGGGAGGACGTCGCCGGGCTGAGGAGCCGCGTTCCGGCGAACGGGGGTAGGCGGGGCGGAAGGAGCGGAAGGAACGGTAGGGGCTGCGTCGAGGTCGGAGCGGCGGATCCGGCCTCCCGGGCCCGTGCCGTTCACCCCGGACAGGTCGATGCCGCGTTCCTTCGCCAGCTTGCGGACGAGGGGCGAGGAGGGGGTGCCGTCCTGCGGGGCCGGTGGGGCGGGGACGCCGTGGTCGACGGGGACGCCGTGGTCGGCAGGGAGGGCCGCGAAGAACTCCTCCACGTCCTCGGAGACGATCCGGCCGCCCGGTCCCGTGCCGCGCACGGCGGTGAGGTCGACGCCGACGGCCGTGGCGACCCGGCGGGCGTACGGCGAGGACAGGAGCCGGCCACCGGTGCCGGCGGGGTCGGGTGCCGCACCGGTGCCGCCGAGGGCGGCCGGGGCGCCCGCGCCCGCACCGCCACCCGGGGCAGCCACGGCCGCACCCTCACGACCACCGCCGCCGGACACGGCGGCCGCACCCGCACCGCCACCGCCCGCCGCAGCCGTGGCGGCCGTGTCCCGGTCAGTCCCGGATCCGGCGGGCGTCGGCGCGCCCGGCGCCTCCGGTGGCTGTTCGCCCTCGGCCAGCAGCCAGCCGATGAGGGTCCCGGCCGGCACGGTGGAACCGGCCGGGACCACGGGATGGAACAGCCCTCCGGCCTCCGCCTCGACATCCACGTCGACCTTGTCGGTGGCCAGCCTCAGCAGTGAGTCGCCCTCGGCGACGGCCGCGCCGACGGGCACCAGCCATTCGTCGATCGTGCCTTCCTGCATGGTCAGGCCGATCTTCGGCAGCAGAACCTCGACCGCCACGTCGGTCACGACCTTTCGAGGAGGCGCCGGCACCCCTGGGCGATGCGGGCGCGATCGGGCACGTACGCCTTCTCCAGGACCGGTGAGAAGGGCACCGGGGAGAAGGGGGCGCCGATGCGCAGGACCGGCGCGTCCAGGTAGTCGAAGACCACGTCCTGGATCTGGGCGGCGATCTCCGCCCCGAGTCCGCCGAAGGTGACGGCCTCGTGCACCACGAGGACCCGGTTGGTACGGCGGACGGAGGCGAACATCGTCTCCGTGTCCAGCGGCTGCACGGTACGGGGGTCGATCACCTCGATCTCCACGCCCTCGGCGGCGAGCTCGTCGGCCGCCGCGAGGGCCTCTCCCACCATGCGGCCCAACGCGATCACGGTGACGTCGGAGCCCTGCCGCGCGGTGTGCGCCCGGCCCAGCGGGATGCCGTAGATCTCCTCGGGCACTTCGCCGGAGCTGCCGAGCAGCACCTTGTTGAGCATGACGACGGTGGGGTTGTCGTCCCTGATGGCCGAGACCGTCAGGCCCTTGGCGGTGTACGCGTCACACGGCATCACGACCTTGAGGCCGGGCACATGGGCCAGCCACGCCTCCAGGCTCTGGCTGTGCTGGGCCGCCGCGCCGAGGCCCGCCCCGGAGGCGGTGGTGATGGTGAGCGGCACGGACAGCGCGCCGCCGAACATGTACTTCATCTTGGCCGCCTGGTTGACGATCTGGTCGAGGCAGACGCCGATGAAGTCCATGAACATCAGGTCGACGACGGGGCGCAGGCCACGGGCGGCGGCGCCCACGCCGAGGCCGACGAGGGCGGCTTCGGAGATCGGGGTGTCGATCATGCGGCGGGGCCCGAACTCGTCGAGCAGGTTGTCGAACATGCGGAACACGCCGCCGTATCCGGCCACGTCCTCGCCGGCGACGAAGACGTTCTCGTCCTCGCGCATGGCCTGGGCGAGCCCCTCGTTGAAGGCCTTGACGTAGGTGAGTCTGCGCGTGGCGACGACGGGTGCCTCGGTGGTGGTGGTCATGGCGGTCATCCCGAGTAGACGTTGAGCAGCAGGTCGGCGGGGTCGGGCAGCGGGCTTGCCTCGGCGTGGGCGATGGCTTCGGCGATCTCCTCGCGCGTGCGCTGCCATACGTCGTCCAGTTCCGCGCGGGTGGCGGTGCCGTCGGCGAGGGCCCGGGTCTCGATCAGGTCGATCGGGTCGCGGGCCTTCCACTCGGCGACCTCCTCGTCCGAGCGGTAGGGGTGGCGCAGGCCCTTGACGCCCTGGTGGTCGAAGTAGCGGTAGGTCTTGGCCTCGATCATCATCGGGCCGGCGCCGGAGCGGGCCCGTGCGACGGCGTCGGTCGCGGCGCGGTGGACGGCGACCGCGTCCATGCCGTCGACGATCACGCTGGGCATGCCGTAGGCGGCGGCCCGGTCGGCGACGTCGGTGAGCAGCATGTGCGCGGACTGCGGGGTGAACTCGGCGTAGCCGTTGTTCTCGCAGACGAACACCACGGGAAGGCCGAGGATGGCGGCCATGTTGGCGCCCTCGTGGAAGGCGCCGATGTTGGTGGAGCCGTCGCCGAAGAAGGTCACGGCCACGCTGTCCTCGCCCTTGTAACGGGCGGCGAAGGCGGCGCCCACGGCGATCGGGACGCCGGCCCCGACGATGCCGTTGGCGCCGAGCATGCCGCGGGTGAGGTCGTTGATGTGCATGCTGCCGCCGCGGCCGAGGCAGGCGCCGGTGACCCGGCCGTACAGTTCCGCGTACATCGCGCGGAAGCCGACACCCTTGGCCACGGCGTGGCCGTGGCCGCGGTGGGTGGAGGTGATCTGGTCGTCGTCGCGCAGGGCTGCCATCACGCCGGCGGCGACGGCCTCCTGGCCGACATACAGATGCAGGAAGCCGGGGAGTTTGCCCGCCTCCATGAGTTTGCCCGCCTCGGTCTCGAACAGCCGGATACGCACCATGCGTTCGTGCAGATCCCTGATGACCGCGGTACTGACCTGCGGGGATTTCTTCGACGCCGTGGACGCTCGTTGAGCCATCGTCCGCCCCTTCGCCCGAGGGAGGTTGCCAAGCAATCGGAGTTACTTGTGTCGGTCTACAGTAACCGGCATGCAGGAACCTTACTGAACAGCGCCTCTAATTACTACGCCTCGACGCAGGCTCGCCGCCGCGCCCGTCCACCAGCTCCACGACATTGCCCTCCGGATCCCGCCAGAAGCTGATCCGCCGACCGCCCGCACGGACGACGACCGGGTCCGACAGGGGCCGGGCACCCGCGCCCGGGAGGGCCGCCACGATCGGCTCCATGTCGTCGACATGAAAGGTGAGATACGACAGTCCCGGCCGCCCGGCGGACCAGGGCGCCGCACCTGCCGACACGGGCGCCGACCGGGGCAGGATCAACTTGACGCGCCCCCCGGAGGGCACCCGCAGCCAGGCGACGGCCAGCTCGCCGCCCAGCCCGGCCGGACCCGCGACGGACTCCGGCACACGGGAGCGGCGCTCGGCGCGACAGCCGATCACGCGCAGTAGAAGCGCTCCATCAGGGCGAGGTCCCGCACCACCACACCCACCTCGAACGGCCGCGTCACGACCAACACAACCACCCCCACGGGACCCCGAGCGGCGACTTCCCCACTTTCTATTGACAGACCACACTAAGTCCTGTTGCAGTTTCGGACACAGCCCAGCTGTCGCGTTCCGAAGCCGGTCACCGGCTCGCGGCTGGGAGGATTGTGAGGACATCGTGGTCCAGACCAGTTCACCGGAGATTCGGGAGACAGCGACCGAGCGCAGGTCACCGGCCTCCGCCCCGTCCACTCCCGAGTACTCGTCGTGGATCAGCCAGGACCGGTCCACCGACCCCGCGTCCGTGGCGATGCGGCGGGAGGCGGCCGAACTCGTCGAGCGGGTGATGGCGCATCATCGCGACAACACGACGCACCAGGCGGCCGGCCAGTGGACGGAACCCGTGGCCAACTACCTCGACGCCGACCGCTGGCGGCGTGAGACGGACGCCGTCCACCGGAGCGTCCCGCTGCCGCTCGCGATGTCGTGCGAGCTGCCCGGGCCGCACACCTACAAGGCGATCGACGTGCTCGGCGTTCCGGTGCTGATCACACGCGACCGGCAGGGTGCCGTGCACGCGATGATCAACGCCTGCCGGCACCGCGGCGCCCGGCTCCTGGAAGCCGGGTGCGGTGTGTCCAAGCGGCTCACCTGCCCGTACCACTCCTGGGCGTACGACCTGGCCGGGGAGCTGCGGGGCGTGTACGCGGAGAAGACCTTCGGCGAGGTTGCGCGCGAGGGACGCGGTCTGGTGAGGCTGCCGGCCGGGGAGCGCGCGGGGATCGTCTTCGTGTCGCTGGACCCGGCCGCCGAGCCGGACCTGGACGAGTGGCTGGGCGATCTGCAGCCGCTGCTGGAGGGCCTGCGGCTCGCGGAGTGCCATCACTACGCCACCAGCGAGCTGACCAGTCCCAACTGGAAGGTCACCCTCGACGGGTATCTGGAGACGTACCACTTCGCCTCGCTGCACCCCAAGACCGTCTTCGAGACGAACCTCTCGAACATGATGGCCCACGACACCTGGGGCCCCCACCAGCGCATCGCACCCGCCCTGCGCCCCATCGCGCAGGCGAGCGAGCTGCCGCCGGACAGGCGTGACCCCGGGGACTGTGTCGGGCCCATCTACTGGCTCTTCCCGGGACTCGCGATCGCCGGCGGCTGGCGCCAGAAGATCGCGGTCTCCCTGGTGCTTCCCCGGACGGCGACCGAGTCGGTGACCCAGCAGATCATCCTGCTGCGGGAACCGGCGGTCACCGAGGAGGAACGCCAGGCCGCCGACAGGTTCGGCGCCTGGTTCCACGAAGTGGTCCGCGACGAGGACTACGCGACCACCTACGGAGTCCAGCAGGGCCTTGAAGCCCTCGCCGGGACCGACTTCGTCTTCGGACGCAACGAGCCCGGACTCCAGCACTTCCACCGCACCATTCACCAGCACCTGGACAGAGGCGCCTCAGCAGCCCCCCGAGCCGCCAGGTGAGCAACCAACCACACTCGCGGGAGAACACCATGGTGGCTACGGGCAGCCTCGACGGACGTGTCGCGGTGATCACGGGCAGCACGCGCAGCATCGGACGCGCCATCGCCGAGGCCTTCCTGGCCGACGGCGCCACGGTCGTCATCAGCGGACGCAGCGAGATCAAGGGCAAGCAGGCCCTGGAGGAGCTGGACGCCGGGGACCGGGCCGTCTTCCACTCCTGTGACGCGAGCAGCCAGGAGGACATCGAGTCCCTCGCCGACTTCACCGCCGAGCGGTTCGGCCGGCTCGACATCTGGGTCAACAACGCGGGCGGCACCCAGGGCTTCGCCCCGGTGCACGAGCTCAGCGACGAGGCCTGGAACCACGCCCTGGCCTTCAACCTCAACGCCTACTTCTACGGCACCCGCCGGGCACTGCCGAAGATGCTCGCCGGCGGCTGGGGCCGGATCATCAACATCTCCTCGGTGGAGGGCAAGCAGGCCAACAAGCCGGCGATCAGCCACTACATCACCAACAAGCACGCCATCCACGGACTGACGAAGGCCACCGCCTTCGAGTACGGCACCCAGGGAATCACCTGCAACGCCATCTGCCCCGGCGCCGTCGACACCGATCTGATGCGCGCCGCAGGCCCGGCCGCCGCCGAGGCCGAGGGCATCAGCTACGAGGAATGGCTCAGCCGTTTCGCCGAGCACGCCGCGACGAAGAAGATCACCACGGTGGGGCAGATCGCGGCCGTCGCCTCGCTTCTCGCGAGCGACGCCGGAGCGGGCATCACCGGCGCGCTGATCAGCGTCGACGGCGGCACGGCGCAGTGGTAGGCGCGGGACGGACCGGGGCAGGCACGGGTACGGACAGCGGGAGATCTCCGTCATGAAGAGCTGGATCACGGACTGGCAGCGCAGTGAGCGGCTGCCGCACTACACCCGGGCCAACGCGGGCGAGACCCTGCCGGACCCCGCCAGCCCGCTGGGCTGGACCCTGGTCTGGGGGCGCGGTCTGCAGGGCTGGCGACGCGGCTTCGTCGGGTTCGGCATCTACCGCGAGGAGGAGGTGGCCGGCCCCCGGCCGCCGTTCGTCGGCATGTTCGGCGGCCACTTCTACCTCAACCTGTCCCACATGCGGCTGTTCGGCATCCGGATGGGTCAGTCCGCGGACCAGATCGACGCGGCCTTCGTCGGCCAGCGCTCCGACACACCGGTGTACGTGGCGCACCCGGACGACCAGGACGAGGAGCTGACCGGCAAGGCGGGCGCGACACTCCAGCGGATGCTCGGCCAGGCCGGCTTCCCCGCGGCGGATGCCGACCGGGACCGGCTGCGCGCCCTGCGCCGCTCACGCCCCGACCTGACGACGCTGTCCGACGCCGAACTGGTCGCCCACGCACGGTCGTTGCTGGACGAGGTGGAGACGACCTTCCAGCGACACGTCGAGTCGTCCCTGCCCGCCTCCGTCGGACCGGCGATCCTCGGCCCGCTGTGCGCGAGCGTGGACCGCCCCGGCGCCCTGCTCGACCTGATCGGCGGTCTCGGCGACGTCGACTCGGCCTCCCCCTCGACCGGGCTGTGGACGCTGTCCCGCCAGGTGGCGGCCTCGGCCGAGCTCAGCGCCCTGTTCGACCGGGGTCCGGCCGCCGTGGAGCAGGCGCTCGGCACCGCGACCGGCGATGTGAAGGCGTTCCGTGACTCCTTCGAGGAGTTCCTGGCGGAGTCCGGCGACCGCGGCCCCAACGAGTGGGACATCCACGCACTGTCCTGGGAGGCGGCACCCGTGCAGGCGCTGGCCCTGGTCGACCGGATCCGGCACAGTCCCGACGACGCCTCCCCCGCCGCCCGCCAGAAGCGGCTGACGGAGGGGCGCGAGCGCACGGCCGGGGAGATCCGGGCCGCGCTGCCCGAGGAGACGCAGCCCCTGTTCGACGCCGGCATGCACGCCTCCCAGGTGTGGATCCCGGCCCGCGAGCGCACCAAGGCCAACTGCGTCACCGTCGTCAACGAGATCCGCATGGCGGTACGGGAACTCGGTCGCCGCGGCGTCGAGGCGGGGCTGTTCGCCCGGCCCGAGGACGTGATGATGCTGCTGGACACCGAACTGGACGACTATGTCGCCGCCCCGGAGTCCTTCGGCCCGGTGATCGCCCAGCGGCTCGCGGAGTACGCGGGACTGCACGACCTGGAGCCGCCGTTCTTCGTCGCCGACGACGCCCGGACCGAGGTCGACACCTGGCCGCGGCGCACGGAGGAGCGGACCCCGGCGGCCGTCGAGGGCGATGTCCTCGCCGGCGTGGGCGGCAGTCACGGCACGTACACCGGCAGGGTGCGGGTGGTCACCGACCCGGCCTCGTGCGAGGCGCTGGAGCCCGGTGAGGTGCTGGTCGCGCCGATCACGGACGCGGCCTGGACCCCGCTGTTCCTGGTCGCCGGGGCGGCCGTCGTGGACGTGGGCGCCCTCAACAGCCACGCCGTGGTGGTCTGCCGCGAGCTGGGCATCCCGGCCGTGATCTCCGTCGAGAACGGGACACGACGGCTGCGGGACGGCATGGTGATCACCGTGGACGGCGACAAGGGCACGGTCACCGTGGACAGCGTGCCGGCCGCACTCGGCCTCTGAGGAACGCGTGGGCCCGCCGCTCCCCTGAGGGAACGGCGGGTCCGCGCCCATGACCACGAAGGGAACACACCATGGCAGGGGAAGTCGTCGTCGCCGGCTGGATGGACTACGAACCCGGTGACCGCGCGACCATGCTGAAGGCCCTCGCCTTGCTGGGCCGGCGGACCCGTGAGGCGGAACCCGGCTGCCTGGACTACGCCATGACCGCCGATGCCGACGACGAGCGGCGCATCCGGGTGTTCGAGCACTGGGCCTCCCCACAGGCCCTGGACGAGCATTTCGCCACCGGGCACATGAAGGACTTCCGGGCGGCCGTGGCGGGGCTGACCCGGGTCGGGGTCTCCCTGACAGCCCACACGGTCGCCGAGTCACGCCCCATGCGTTGAAACGCCTGAAGCGGCGCCCCGTGTCCAGGGGCGCCGCTTCAGGCGTTCGATCCGTCAGTCGTCAGTCGTCCAGCCGCACCAGCATCTTGCCGACGTTGCCGCCGCCGAGCAGGGACAGCAGCGCCCCCGCGGCGTTCTCCAGACCGTCCACGACCGTCTCACGTGCGGTGACACGGCCTTCGGCGAGCCAGCCCGCGACCCGCCGCTCGAACTCCGGCCGCAGGTCGTCGTGGTCGCGGACGATGAACCCGGACAGCGTCAGCCGCTTGAGGACCACCTGGATCAACTGGTTGATGTCCACGGTCCGCCGCTCGCCCCCGAACTGCGACATCATGCCGCACAGGGCGACCCTGCCGCCGGTCCGCAGCGCGTGCAGGGCAGCGGCGAGCTGCTCGCCGCCGACGTTGTCGAAGTACACGTCGATGCCGTCGGGTGCCATCCGCGCCAGCGCGTCGCGCACCGGCTCGGCACGGTAGTCCGCGGCGTCGTCGTACCCGAACTCCCCCACCAGCAGCGCGCACTTGTCCGGTCCGCCGGCGGTCCCGACGACACGATCCGCGCCCAGCAGCCGAGCGAACTGGCCGGCGGCGGTGCCGACGGCGCCGGCCGCCGCCGACACGAAGACGGTGTCGCCGGGACGCAGCTGCGCGATCCGGGTCAGGCCGACGTATGCGGTGAATCCGGTCTGGCCGAGCAGCCCCAGCCAGGTGGGCAGCGGGGCGAGTCGCGGGTCGATACGCGCCGCGCCGTCGGTGTCCGCCCCGTTCAGTACCACCCGCTCCCGCCAGCCAAGCTGGTGCCGTACGAAGGCGCCGGGCGGTACGGAGGGACAGCGGCTCTCCTCCACGACACCGAGGGCCCGCCCGTCCAGCGGTGATCCGGGGGTGAAGTTGTGCGTGTAGTGCTTCTCGGTGGTCTCCAGCCGTCCGCGCGTGGACGGGTCGACGCTCATGTAGAGGTTCCGGACGAGGACCTGCCCTTCACCGAGGGGTGGCAGGGGGCGTTCCTCCACGGCGAAGTCACCGGCGACCGGTTCTCTCACGGGCCGGCGCTTCAGGCAGACGACCCGCGTGGTGCGCGAGGGCACGGCGTCACCCCTCCTGCGGGGGCGCCGTGCGCCGCTGGGCGAGCCGGCCGACCCAGCCGGCCATCTGCAGGTCGGCGTGGCGCAGCTCGCCCGACTGCCAGCGCGCCTGGAAGTCGAAGACGCCCTTCGCCCCGGTCCTGGGGTCGGTCACCTCGACCAGTCCGTCCTCGGTGAGCCGGTACACATGCCCGGTCAGCGGGTGGATCACTTGCTTGGACATCGGCCCCTCACTCCTGCACTCGGCGGCGCACGCCGCGCTTGGTCACGGTCACCGGGCCCTCGACCCGGAGCCGGCAGGCGAGCCGGGTCAGGCCGTCCACCGGTCTGCGCAGGGCCTCGATGCCCTCGCGCTCCAGCGGGCCCACGGGGGAACAGTTCTCGACGCCCTCCTCCACCTGGACGAAGCAGGTGCGGCAGGTTCCCTTGCCGCCGCAGACGGTGGGCCAGCGGTAGCCGAGGCGCCCGGCGGCGGTGAACACGTCCTCGCCGTCGAGTACGTCGAGTTCGGCGCCCAGGGGTCTGACGGACACCCGGTGGGTCACCTCTCCATCCACTGGTCGAGCGTCCGGTTGAAGTGGCGGATGCGGCTCTCCTGGTAGTTGGCGAGCGTGATGCCCGGCTTGCGCATCGCCTTCAGCCCCTGCTGGACGTAGGGCAGGTTCTCGCAGTCCTGGTCGAAGACGGGCCCCAGCACACCGAGTTCGGGAATGTCGGCGAAGAGCATGTCCTGCGGCACCCAGCGGATCTTCGCCGGGGGCGGCATCTCCCCGGGCTGCTTCGGGGAGGACATGAAGATGATCTCGGCGGTGCAGGAGTCGGGGTCCAGGCCGTTGGGCCGGAACCGGTAGATGATGTTGGACTTGGCGCCGCCCCAGGGGTTGAAGTTGGGGAACAGCAAGTAGTTGATGGCGTCGAGCAGTTCGGTGTCCGGGGTCTGCGAGAAGTCCTGCGTCGAGGTGGCCGCGAGCTGCTCGCGCATCCGCTCCGCGAGGACCTGGCGGGCGGTGCCGCCGGGCGGGATCGCGGGGAGTTGGTCGCCCTCCTGCCGTACCAGGTCACGACCCTGGGCGGCGGAGTAGAAGGCGCGCGAGTCGTAGAAGGTCTCCAGGACCTCCTCCTCCGTGACGGAGTCCGCCACGTGCGGGCTGGGCGCGCCCTGGATGTTGATCATCCGGTTCCAGTTCGGCTGGTCCGCCATCACGTCGTACTGGGAGTTGGCGTCGGCGAGCCACGGCAGCATCTGCGGGTGTGTGGCGATGACGTGGAAGGACTCGATGAACGCGTCCTGGGCGACCTTCCAGTTGCAGGGCAGCACCTTGGCGATGTGCAGCGACTTGTAGCGGTTCTCCAGCGGCCAGATGTAGTAGTCGTCGAAGGTGCCGCGGTAGCTGTCGAAGGACTCCGCGCACGGGTCCATGTTGATGAAGACGAAGCCGCGCCAGGTGGCGACCCGGGCCTCGGGAAGGGCGAACTTCTCCGGGGTGACGTGCGGGAAGTCCCAGGCGCAGGGCGGGGTCTGCATGGTGCCGTCGAGGTTCCAGGCGAAGCCGTGGAACGAGCAGCGGAACTCGCTCACGTTGCCGCCGCCGGTGCGCAGCTTGCGGCCGCGGTGCAGGCACACGTTGACGAAGGCCCGGATCTCGTCGGGGGCCGTACGCACGACGATGAGCGAGTCGTCGCCGATCTCGTAGACCTCGTGGTCGCCGACCTCGGGGATCTCGCTCTCCAGGCAGGCGAACTGCCAGACGCGCCGCCAGACCTGCCGCATCTCGCGTTCGGCCCACTCACGGGAGGTGAAGCGCGCGGTGTCGATGTCCTCGCTGCCGAGGGGATCGTTCCGCTCGAACCTCAGGGCGGGCGGGACCGGGCGGCTGTCCTGGTCGAGGTAGTCCTGGACGCTGGGCCCGGGGCACCGCGCGGTACCCAGCTCCGACGTTTCGTCCATCATCTCTCCTCCGGCAGAAACTTTAGAGCGAGTGTAGTTACGGCTTGCGGTGCGGAGCAACACCCTCGACCGCGCATCAGGACGGCATCAGCCGAGGTCAGCACGGAATGCGACAAGGGGTGCGGAAATTTCTCGACGCTTCCCCTCCCCAAGGGCGCTGCGGCGTGTCACACTCCGACCCACTTGAGGCTGTAGCACCTCATAAGTTTCTCCGATCCGGGACGGCTTTGGGCCGGCCCGGTGCCAGCGCCGCGGGTACCTCACCCAGGCGGCCCGCGCCGTACCCCACGCCGGCGATCGACGCACCCTCTACCTGTCGCGTGCCGTTCCGCCCCGCGCCGCGGGTCGCGGCAGCCCAGGCGCCACACCACGGGAGTTCTCAACGATGAGTTCCAGACCCGGTCGCGCGGTCCGCCGCGCCCTCGCCGCGATCGTCCCCGCCGCTGCGCTGCTCACTGTGACGGCGTGCGGGAGCGGCACCACTCCGGCCGCCGGCTCCTCACAGGCGGCCGCACCCGCCTCCCCCGGCCTGACGGCGGCCCGCACCGCTCTGAAGACGTACGCGGAGCGCCCGACCGCGATCTCCGTCACCCGGCCCGTCGGCAGACCCGTCCCCAAGGGCAAGAAGATCGACTTCATCCTCTGCGGCGTCCAGTCCTGCAAGGACCTCGCCGACTTCTTCACCCAGGCCGCGGGGCAACTCGGCTGGAAGGTGAAGCAGATCGCCACCCAGGGCACACCGGAATCCGTCCAGGCGGCCTACGAGCAGGCCGTGCGCGACAAGCCGGACGCCGTGGTCGCCTCCGGTTTCCCGCGCGCGGTCTACAGCAAGCAGCTGGCACAGCTGAAGGCGGCCGGCATTCCGGTCGTCCAGTCGAACGCCGACGACGTCGTCGGCGACGGCATCTCCCTGCTGAAGAACGGGCCCAAGGACGTCGGCGTCCAGGGCCGGATGCTCGCCTCCTGGGTGGTGTCGAACAGCGGCGCCAAGGCGGACACCGTGTACTTCGATCTGCCGGCCTACACCATCCTCAAGCCCGTCAAGGACTCCTTCGCCGCCACCTACAGGCAGTGGTGCGCCGGTTGCGCGCTCGACAACGTCGACGTGCCCATCACCGCGGTGGGCAAGGACATGCCGGACCGCGTGGTGTCCTATCTCCGGTCACACCCGAAGGTGACCCATGTCGTCTTCTCTCTCGGCCTGCTCAACGTGGGCGTGCCCGCCGCGCTGAAGACCGCCGGCATCACCGGCAAGCACATCGTCGTCAACGTCGGTGACGCGCAGAACTACCAGTACATCCAGAGCGGTCTCACCGACGGCGCGATGGCACTCAACTCCCACGAGACCGCCTGGCTCCAGGTCGACGCCCTGGCCCGGCACTTCACCGGCCAGTCCATGGCCGTCGACCAGAAGGCGGCCCTGCCCAACATGCTCGTCACCAAGGACAACCTGCCCTCCGCCGACGGCGACTTCCCGATCGTCGAGAGCTACCGGCAGCAGTTCAAGGCGCTCTGGGGCCTGAGTTGACCCGGCCGACGACCGCCGCCGGCCCGAGCCGGCGGCACCCCTCCCACCCGCAGACGGAGGTCCGGTCGTGACTGACACACCGTCAACAATGCGCTGCGACACGGATGACACGGCCCGGCGGACCGACCGGCCGATCCTGCGGGTGGCCGCTCTGTCGAAGAGCTTCGGCGCCACCCAGGCGCTCACCGACGTGGATCTCGAGGTCGCCCCCGGCGAGATCCACGCCCTCATCGGACCCAACGGCTCCGGCAAGTCCACCCTCATCAAGATCCTCGCCGGCTACCACCACGCGGAGCCCGGTGCGGTGGCGGAACTCGACGGCGAGCCCTTCGACCTCGGCCACGCCACCACCTCCCGCCACGACCGGCTCCGCTTCGTCCACCAGGAACTGGGCCTGGTGGGCGAGTTGAGCGCCATCGACAACCTGGCCCTCAGCCACGGCTTCGCCCGCACGGCCCTGGGCAACGTCGACTGGCCGCAGATGTCGAGGCGGACGAGCGCCCTCGTCGAACGGTTCGGCGTCGACATCGACGTACACCGTCCCCTGGCGAAGGCGACCCCCGTCCAGCGCACGGTGGTGGCCATCGCCGCCGCCCTCCAGGGCTGGGAGGGCGGCCACGGTGTCCTGGTCCTCGACGAGCCCACCGCCGTGCTTCCGCCCGGCGAAGTGGCCCGTCTCTTCGACATCGTGCGGGAGATCCGTGACGCCGGCGCCGGCGTCCTGTACGTCTCGCACCGCATGGACGAGATCTTCGCGCTCGCCGACCGGGTCACCGTCATCCGCGGCGGACGCCGCATCGCCACCCGGCCGGTCGCCGAACTCACCCCCCGCTCCCTCACCGAGCTCATGGCGGGCGAGGCCACGGGAACCGCGGCCGGCACGGACCACCGTCCGGCACGCTCCTCCCGTCCCACCCCCGCCGTACTGGAGGTACGCGGCCTGCGGGCCGGGCCGCTGCGAGGAGTCGACCTCGACCTGGCCCGGGGCGAACTCCTGGGCATCACCGGTCTGGTCGGCTCCGGACACGAGATCGTGCCCTACGCGGTGTGCGGCGCCCATACCGGACCGGTGAGCGGCCGGCTGCGGCTGCCGCAACGCTCCGACCGATGGACCGAGGCGCGTGACGCCGACATGCTGGGCCTGCCCATGGTCCCGGCGGACCGGGCGACCGAGGGAGTCATCGGCGACTTCTCGGTCGGCGAGAACCTCACCCTCCCGCTCCTGCGACGCCTGCGCGCGAGGACCGGGCGGCTGCCCCGGCGCCGCGAATCCGCCCTGGTCGAGGAGTGGATCCGGCGGGTCGGGGTGCGCACGGCCGGCCCCGGCGCCCGGATCACCACCCTGAGCGGCGGCAACCAGCAGAAGGTCGTCATGGCCCGCTGCCTGGCCCAGCGCCCGCCCGTGCTGGCGCTGTGCGAACCCACGGCAGGCGTGGACATCGCCACCCGCCTGCAGTTGTACGACCTGATAGAGCGGCAGGCCGAGGAGGGCATGGGCGTCATCGTCTGCTCCTCCGACACCCAGGACCTGCTCGCGCTGTGCACCCGTGTCCTGGTGGTACGGGACGGCCGGATCGCACGGGAGATCAGCGGCCGGGACATCACCGAGCGCGCGCTCGTGCACGCGATGGAAGGAACCGAGTGACATGACATCGACCCCGACCCGAGCGGTGGAACGCCCGCCCGCCGCAGCGCGGAGGTCCGCGCCGTTCCTCCGGGGGACACCGGTCCGACGGGCCGCGGCCGCCGTGTCGTTCCGGAACGTCGGCGCCGTGTACGTGTGGCTGGTCATCGTCGTGATCTTCTCCGTCTGGGCGCCGGACACGTTCCCGACCGTCATCACGGTCAAGCAGGTACTGAACGGCAACGCGGTGGCCGGCCTGGTGGCACTGAGCGTCGTACCGCCTTTGGCCGCACGCGTCTTCGACCTGTCGGTCGCCTACACCATGTCGCTCACCAGCGTGCTGACCGCCCGCTTCCTGGTCTCCGCCGGACTCGGCCCCGGCGTGGCCGTCACCCTGGCGATGACGGCCGCGCTGCTGGTGGGAGTCGTCAACGGGATCGTGGTCGTGTTCCTGCGCGTCGACTCGTTCATCGCCACCCTGGCCACCGGGGCGCTGATCCAGTCACTGATCACCATGGTCACCGACGACAGCTCCATCACCGGTGTGCAGTTGCTCGCCAAGCCGTTCGCGAGCATCGCCCAGCTCGACGCCGGCGGCATCACACTGCCGGTGCTGTATCTGCTGCTCGCCGCGCTGACCATCTGGTTCCTGCTGGAACACACCGCCACGGGACGGCGGTTGTACGCGACCGGCTTCAACGCCGACGCGGCGCGGCTGCAGGGCGTGCGTACCGACCGGCTGCGTTTTCTGACCCTGGTGGCCTCCGCGCTGCTCTCCGGTTTCGCCGGCGTGGTCTTCGCGTCCTCGGTCGGTTCCGGATCACCCACCGCGGGCACTCCGTATCTGCTGTCGGCCTATGCCGCCGCCTTCGTCGGGGCGACCCAGTTGCGCGCGGGCCGCTTCAACGCCTGGGGCACCGTCCTCGCGGTCCTCCTGCTCGGGACAGGTATCACGGGACTGGGGCTCGCCACCAGCGCCCAGTGGGCCGCCAGCCTGTTCACCGGCTCCGTCCTCATCGTGGCCCTGGTCCTGACGGGTGGGCGGCTCACCCTCCCCGCCGTTCTGCGCCGCCGGAGGGGAAGCCACTCGCGTGTCGGCTTCGAGGCTCCCCCGAAGGGCGACGCCCTGCCCGCTGTCGACAAGGAGACCGAAGAATGAAGGCTGTCCAGTACCGGAGAGTCGGGCAGGCCCCCGAGGTCGTCGAGGTTCCCGAGCCCCGACCGGGGCCGGGGCAGGTGCTGTTGCAGGTGACGGCGGCAGGGCTGTGCCACTCCGACCTGGCGGTCATGGGGTGGCCCGAGGAACAGTTCCCCTACGCTCTGCCGATGACGCTCGGCCACGAGGGCGTCGGCACCGTCGCGGCGGTGGGCAGCGGTGTCACCGCGGTCGCGGAAGGCGACGAGGTGGCGGTGTACGGCCCCTGGGGCTGCGGGCGGTGCCCCAAGTGCGCGGTGGGCAAGGAGAACTGCTGCCCACATGCCGCCGGACTCGGCATCCTGCCGCCTGGGCTCGGCTCTCCGGGTGCGCTCGCCGAGTACATGCTGGTGGACTCGCCCCGCCATCTCGTGCCCCTGAACGGACTGGACCCGGTGCAGGCCGCCCCGCTCACCGATGCGGGGCTGACGCCCTGTCACGCCATCAGGAAGTCGCTGCCCAAGCTGGTCCCGGGCAGTACGGCGGTGGTCATCGGAGTCGGCGGCCTGGGGCACCTGGCCGTGCAGCTGCTCCGCGCCCTGACACCGGCCACGGTGGTGGCCCTCGACGTGAGCAAGGAGAAGCTGGAGCTGGCCCGTGCCGTCGGCGCCCACGAGGCGCTCCTCTCCGACGGCGCTGCGGCTGCACGGGTACGGGAGCTCACCGGCGGGATCGGAGCCGAGGTGGTCCTGGACTTCGTGGGCGCCGAGGCGACGCTGGCCGTGGCCGCGGCCGCGGTGGCCGTGGAGGGCGACGTGACGATCGTCGGCCTCGGCGGAGGCACCCTGGCGGTCGGCTTCGGCGGCGGGCTGCCGTTCGAGGTCTCCGCCTCGTTTCCCTACTGGGGCAGCCGCCGGGAGCTCATGGAGGTGGTCGAGCTGGCCCGACAGGGTCTGGTCACCTCGCACGTCGAGACCTTCACACTCGACGAGGCGCCCGCGGCCTACGAGCGTCTGCACGCCGGTGACGTCAACGGCCGGGCGGTGGTGCTGCCGCAGGCGTGAGCCGCCCCCGCGCCGGGCCGGCGCCCGAGTCCGACTCAGGCTCCGGCCCGCTCCTGTCCGGGGTCGCGGCCGGCCACCGCCCGCTCCACGCAACGCCCCAGGACCGTCAGGAACTCCGGCGTCTCCCAGGGCCCGCGGTCCACCCGCCCGGTGTCGTCCACGCCCAGGTCCTGGATGTCGTAACGGCCCCGGCAGTGGCCGAGGGTGAAGTAGCAGACCTCACCGAGACCGTGCCGCTTGAGGTACAGCACCGGTCGGGGCGCGCTGTCGAGGGCCGCCGTGTCGCCCTCGGCGAAGCCACGGCAGGGCCCGGTGTACTCGGCGTGCAGCAACACCTCCAGCTCTCCGTGCAGTTCGCAGACGTACAGCTCGTCGGTGACCGTGAACGGGCCGATCCCGGCGACCAGCGGATGGCCGGGATCGGTGACACGCACCTCGTACGGCTCGATCGGCGGGTGGGCCAGGAACCGGCTGCCGAGCACCTGAGCGAGTTCCCCGAAGAGCCGCGGGGTGGTGAACTCCCGTGTCCCGCCGTGCGCCGACGCCTCGATCACCGCGTTGGTGCCGTGCAGGGCGAGCCAGCGGCCACCCCGCTGGACCAACCGGGCGAGCGCGGCCCGCTGCGCCGGGCGGGGCCGGACGTCGCAGGTGTAGGTGACCAGCAGGTCCGCCCGGTCGAGGGCGTCCACACAGTCGTAGTCCTGGTGGACGGTCGTGCGCACCCTCGGATGCTCGGCGAGCAGTTCCAGCAGCCGCAGCCGCGCGTGGTCGAAGTCGTGCCAGCGGCCGCCGCACACGAGTACGGCGTCCAGGCGGCCTGCCGGGCCGGCCACGGCTCAGTACTGGACGCGGGAGAGCAGCCCGCCGTCCACCACGAGGTTGACCCCGACGCAGAAGGAGCCGGTCCGCCCGAGCAGGAACGCCACCGCCGCGGCCACGTCCTCCGCCGTGCCGTAGCGGCCGATCGGAAGCTTGGCGAGCACCTCCTCGTAGACCTCCGGACGGCTGGCGCGGATGGTCTCCCAGGCGCCGCCGGGGAAGTCGATCGGGCCGGGCGAGACGGTGTTGACGCGGATGCCCTTCGGTGCGAGGGCGTGGGCGAGGGCGGAGGCGTGCTGGAGGACGGCCGCCTTGAGCGCGGAGTAGGAGTTCGCCCCGGCCGGGCGCGCGGTGTCGGAGGCGTTGGTGGTGCCGATGGCCACGACGGCGGCCCGGTCGGAGGCCTCCAGATGGGGCAGGGCGGCCTCGACGAGTCCCGCGAACGGGATCAGGTCTCCGCGCAGGCTGGCTTCCCAGGACTCGGGGCCCTTCACATTGCCCGCCGACACGTTGGACACCAGCAGGTCCAGACCGCCGAGTGCGCCGACCGCCCGCCGCACGAAGCCGGCGAGGGCGGCCGGGTCGGTGACGTCGACCGCCGCCTCGAACACGATGGCGCCCTCGGCGCGCAGTTCGGCGGCGGTCTTGGCCAGTCCTTCCTCGCCCCGGGCGCACAGTGCCAGGGCGCAGCCCTCGGCCGCCAGTGTCGCGGCGATCGCCCGGCCTATGCCCCGGCTCGCACCGGTCACCAGCGCCTTGGCGCCCGTCAGTCCCAGATCCATCGATGTCACTCCTTTGTGTGTGGCGAGACGAGGCGTGATGCCTCAGTTGCCGGGGAGCTGCGAGAACGGCACCCGGTCCACCCGGGGCTCGGGCGGCAGCCCGAGCACCCGTTCGCCGATCAGGTTGCGCTGGATCTGATCGGTGCCTCCGGCCAGCCGGTAGCCGGGCGCGCCGAGGAGATGCCCGGTCCAGGCGAAGGTGCCCGGTTCCCCGGTGTCGGCGCTGATCCGCGCCCCCATCACCTCGGCGGCGATCTGCCCTGTGCGGGTGAGCAGTTCGGATGCCATGAGTTTGGTCAACGACGCCTCCGGGCCCGGGCGGCCGCCTGCCGCGCTCGTCCTGGCGACGCGTTCGACGGTCGCCGCGCGCAGGGCGGCACGGATGTACAGGTCGGCGAGACGCTGGCGGACCAGCGGGTCCTCGGTGCGCCCGAGGGAGCGGGCGAGTGCGAGGACGTCCGTGAAGGTGCCGCCCTTGCGGCGGTTGCCGCTGCCGGAGGCGGTGCGCTCGAAGGCCAGGGTGGCGGTGGCGACCTCCCAGCCCTGGCCCGGCCGGCCGATCCGGAGTCGGTCGGGGACGCGTACACCGCTGAGGAAGACCTCGTTGAAGGAGGCACCGCCGCTCATCTGACGGATGGGACGCACCTCCACTCCGGGCGCGTCCATCGGCACCAGGAATGCGGTGATGCCGGCCTGTTTGACGACGTCCGGGTCGGTGCGGGCGAGCAGCAGACCGTAGTCGGCGAACCGGGCGCCCGAGGTCCACACCTTCTGACCGTCGATCACCCAGTCCTCGCCGTCCTGCCGGGCGCGGGTGCGCAGGGCCGCGAGGTCGGATCCGGCGCCGGGCTCGCTGAAGAGCTGGCAGGCCAGCAGGTCGGTGCGCAGGAAGGCGCGCGCGTGGTCGCGGCGCTGCTCGGCGGTCCCGAACAGGGAGACGGCCATCGCGACCAGGCGCACGGTGACGCTGATCAGCTCGGTGGACGGCGGTACCTCGAAGGCCGACTCCTCCTCGGCGAAGACCGCCACATGGGCGGCGGTCAGGCCCGCGCCGCCCTTGTCCGCGGGGAGGGTGAGCGCCTGGTAGCCGGCGTCGAAGCGGGCTCGCTGGTAGGCGCGGCAGCGCTCCAGCAGCAGGCGTTCCTCGTCCTGGGGAAGGTTGTGGAACACGGCGAGGTCGGCGGCCTCCGTGGCGGAGTCCGGCGCCCGCACCGGTTCCAGCACGGTGGCCAGCCACTGCCTGACCTGCCTGCGCCATGCGTCCGGATCCAGCTCGGACATGGCTCCTCCTAGGACACTTACCAGACGTTGGATTCAGTAACCGAACACGGGCAGCACGCCCGTCACCCGCCGAAACAGGCGGGAATGACTCCGTCCAGGATCAGAGTGTTCCGCACTTTCTTGATAAACGCTACAGTCTCAGCATCTCCTCTCCCCTGACATCGGGAGAGGCCCGAGGAGCCGCCGGAGGAGCCATGTCGCTGCTGCCACTCGACCGTCGCGCCCAGGAGTCACCCGACGAGCCCGCCCTGGCGGACGACCTGGACGTCCTGTCCTGGTCCCGCCTCGCCGACCAGGTGACGCGGACGGCGGCCCGGCTGCTGGAGCTGGCGCCCGGCCCGGAGGACCGGATCGCCGTCCTCGGTGACAACGCGATCCCGACACTGGTGGCCCATCTGGCCGGTCTGCGCGCCGGAGTGGGGACCGTCGCCACGTCCCGGAACCTCACCTCGGGCGAACTCGTGGACCAGATCATCGACTCGGGCGCGACCGCGATCATCGCCGGACCCGTCGGCGCGGGGGCCGCCCTCGACGCGGCCCGGGAACTGGGCCTGCCGGTGGTGGTGCACGGGACCCCGGCGCTCGGACACGCCTTCGACTGGGACCGGTGGCTGGCCGCCGCACCCGCCGAACACCCCCTTCCCGTGGGCCGGCCCGCCCGGCCTCCGCTCGTCTACACCTCGGGAACCACCGGACGGGCCCGCGGCACCGAAGTGCGCTGGGTCGGCAAACCGGTCGCCGACAGCTCCGCCTACCTGGCCGCCATGTCCGCCCGGCCCGGGTTCCCGCCGGGACCGCACCTGGTGTGCGGTCCCCTGCAGCACAACGCCCCGCTGACCTCACTGCGGCACCTGGCGGCCGGCCGGCCGGTGGTCGTCCTCGGCAGATACGACGCCGAGACGTTCCTGAGCCGGGTGCAGAAGTGGCGGGTGTCCTCGACGGTGATGGTGCCCACCCACTTCCAACGGCTGCTCGCCCTCCCGGACGAGGTCCGCGCCCGCTACGACGTCTCCAGCCTGCGGCAGGTCTCCCACACCGGCTCCGCGTGTCCGCCGGACGTGAAGCGCGCCATGATCGACTGGTTCGGTCCCGTGCTGACCGAGTCGTACGGCGCCAGCGAAGCGGGCACCGTGGCACGCATCGGCAGCGCCGAGTGGCTGGCCCACCCGGGCTCGGTCGGGCGTGCGAGGCCCCCCTTCGAGGTCCTGGTCACCGATGACGACGGCCGGCAACTACCGCCCGGCGAACCAGGACTGCTGGCCTTCCGGGCCCCCGAGGACCAGGGCGTCCGCTACCACGCGGACCCGGAGAAGACCAAGGCCGCCTACCTCTCCCCCGGCGTCTTCACCCTCGGCGACATCGGCTACGTCGACGCGGACGGCTACATCTTCATCACTGACCGGGCCGCGGACGTCGTGGTCTCCGGCGGGGTCAACCTCTACCCGGCCGAGAGCGAGGCCGTACTGCGACAGCACCCGGCGGTCTCCGAGGTCGCCGTCATCGGCGTGCCCGACCCCGACTTCGGCGAGTCCCTGCGGGCGCTAGTCGTGGCGGCGGACGGACCCCCGGCCGACGAACTCGACCGGTTCTGCCGCGAGCGCCTCGCCGCCTACAAGTGCCCGAAGTCGTACGAGTTCGTCCCCGAACTCCTGCGCAACGCGATGGGCAAGCTCGACAAACGCGCGATGCGCCGACCCTACTGGGCCTCCGAACGGACCATCGCCGGCTGAGCCCGCTCACCACTGTGCCCGCTCACCACTGTGCCCGCCCCCCTGTGAAGGATCACCATGACCGAACTCCTCCTCATCCGGCACGGCCTCCCGCTGGCCGGTGTGTTCGACCCGGGGCTGGCGCCGGAGGGCACCACCCAGGCCGAACATCTTGCCGCCTGGCTCGGGCACGAGGAGCTCGACGCCCTGTATGTCAGCCCGTACCGGCGGGCCCGGGAAACCGCCGCGCCCCTGGAACGGCTCACCGGCCTGACCGCCACCGTCCTCGACGACCTGCGCGAGTGGGACACGGACGTGTCCCAGCCCTACACGCCGCCCGAGCAGATCGGCGCCGACGATCCCCGGGCGGCGGCCCTCGCCGAGGGACGCTTCGAGGACTTCGTGCCCGACCTGGACCGGGATGCCTTCCGGGCGCGAGCCGTCCGGGCCATGGACACCATTCTCGACGCCCATCCCGGCGCGCGGGTCGCGGCCGTGTGCCACGGCGGCATCACCAACACCTACCTGGCCACGGTGCTGGGCCTGCCCACCATGTTCTGGTTCCACCCCGCCTACACGTCCGTCAGCCGGGTGCGGCGCATGCCCGGCGGCCGTATCGTCCTGCACTCGGTCAACGAGACGGCCCATCTGATCGCCGACCGTGCCGTGGACGCCGGCACGGCCGCCTGACCCCGTCCCCCCACCCCAGGAGGTCCCGGCCATGCCCGGATCCGTCATCGTCGCCGGCACCAGGACGCCCGTCGGCAGACTGCTGGGCGCCCTCGGCTCCCTGTCCGCGGTCGACCTCGGCGCCCACGCCATCCGCGCCGCCCTGGCCGCCGTGGACCTGGACCCGGCAGCCGTGGAAGCCGTCGTCATGGGCCATGTCGTCCAGGCCGGAGCGGGCCCCAACCCGGCACGGCAGGCCGCGGTCCGGGCCGGCATCCCCTTCGCCGTGCCCGCGAGCACCGTCAACAAGCTCTGCCTCTCCGGACTGCACGCCATCGCCCTGGCCGACCTCATGGTCGCCTCGGGACGTCACGAAGTGGTCGTGGCGGGCGGCATGGAGTCCATGTCGAACGCCCCCCACCTGCTGCGCGGAGCCCGGACCGGCTGGAAGTACGGTTCGGGGGCGGCGGAGGACGCGCTCGACCGCGATGCTCTGGTCTGCGCCTTCGACGGTGTCTCCATGGGGGCGGCGACCGAGCGCTACCAGCAGCCGTACGACCTGACCCGCGAGGAGCAGGACGAATACAGCGCGCTCTCCCATCAAAGGGCCGCCCACGCACGGGAGTCGGGGGCGTTGTCCGAGGAGATCACCCCCGTCACCGTGGCCGGGCGCCGGGGCGAGACGGTGGTCGCCGCCGACGAGGGTGTACGGCCTGGAACCACCGGCGAGAGCCTGGGGCGCCTGAACCCGGCCTTCTCCGGCACGGGCACCATCACGGCGGGCAACGCCTCGCAGCTCTCCGACGGCGCCGCGGCCCTTGTCGTGATGAGCGCCGAGCGAGCCCGGCGGGACGGCCTGGCTCCGCTCGCCGAGATCGGTGCCTACGGCACGGTCGCGGGCCCCGACCCCTCGCTGCTCGTCCAGCCGGCCGGCGCGATCCGTGACGCGTTGTCCCGGGACGGCCGGCTCAAGGTCGCCGACCTGGACCTCTTCGAGATCAACGAGGCGTTCGCCTCGGTGGCCCTGGCCTCCGTACGGGAGCTGGACATCCCCCTGGACAAGGTGAACGTCAACGGCGGGGCGATCGCGCTCGGGCACCCGGTCGGCATGACCGGCGCCCGACTGGTCCTGACCCTCGCCACCGAGCTGCGACGGCGCGGAGGCGGCAGCGGAGCGGCTGCCTTGTGCGGAGGCGGCGGCCAGGGCGACGCACTACTGCTGCACGTGCCGACACCGGCCTGACCCCGGAGCTGAACCGATATGAACGATCCACTGACCACGGTCGACGCGATGCTCACCGTGGAGACCCGCACCCGGGCCGCGGACGACGTCGTCTCCCTCACCCTGCGCCGCCCGGACGGCGGCCCGCTGCCCGCCTGGACCCCGGGCGCCCACATCGACCTGTTCCTGCACGACGGCGAGGGCGGCGAACTGGTCCGTCAGTACTCCCTGTGCGGGCATCCGGCCGAGCGCGATGCCTGGCGGATCGCCGTCCTGCGCGAGCCCGACGGCCGTGGGGGTTCGGCGTACGTCCACGACCACCTTCACGAAGGCACCGAGGTACGGGTGCGCGGGCCGCGGAACAACTTCCCGCTGCGGCCGGCCGAACGCCACCTCTTCATCGCCGGCGGTGTCGGCATCACACCCGTCCTGCCCATGGTCGAGGCAGCCGAGGCCGCGGGGGCCGACTGGCGTCTGCTGTACGGCGGCCGCACCCGGACATCCATGGCGTTCCTGGACCGCCTCACCCCGTACGGGGACCGGGTGCTCGTCCGTCCGCAGGACGAGTACGGCCTGCTGGACCTCGCCACGTTCCTCGCCGTGCCCGAGGACGGCACCCTGGTCCACGCCTGTGGTCCCGAACCGCTGCTGCGCGCGGTGCAGGAGCGGTGCGCCAGCTGGCCGCCCGGCACGCTGGGCGTCGAACGCTTCGCCCCGTTCCGGACGGCCGAAACCGGCCCGGCCGATGCCTTCGAGCTGGAGCTGGCCCGATCCGGGCTCACCCTCACCGTGGCACCGGACCGTTCGGTGCTCGAAACGCTGGAGGAAGCCGGCGTCGCGGTCGACTTCTCCTGCCGGGAAGGCACCTGCGGCACCTGCGAGACCGATGTGCTGGACGGCAAGCCCGACCACCGCGACACGCTGCTGTCCGAGGACGAACGGGCCGCCGGCGACACCATGCTCATCTGCGTCTCCCGCTCGTGCGGGCCTCGCCTCGTCCTCGATCTATGACGGCGAACACCTCCAGTTGGACAGCGACTCACCAGACAGGACCTCAGATGGACCTCATCAGCCGTCTCGGCGTCGTCGGCTGCGGCCTCATGGGCTCGGGCATCGCCGAAGTCGCCGCCCGCAGCGGTTTGAACGTCCGTGTCGCCGAGGCCACGCCCGACGCGGTCGAGGCAGGCCGCCGGCGACTCACCGCTTCCCTCGACCGAGCCCTGAGAAGTCACAGACTCAGCGAGGAGCAGCGAGACCAGGCCCTGAACAGGGTCTCCTTCACCCTTGACCTCACGGACATGGCCGACCGCCAGTTCGTCGTCGAAGCAGTCGCCGAGAACCGCGACATCAAGACCGATGTCCTGCGCGCCCTGGACAAGGCAGTCGAAGACCCGGCAGCGGTCCTGGCCACCAACACCTCCTCGATCCCCATCGTCGACCTCGCCGTCGTCACCGAGCGGCCGGCCCGGGTCATCGGCATGCATTTCTTCAACCCCGTACCCGTACAGCGGCTGGTCGAGCTCATTCCCTCCCTCACCACCGACGCCGACACCCTGCGCCGCGCGCGCAGTTTCGCCGAGCAACTGGGCAAGCAGGCCATCCAGGCGCCCGACCGTTCCGGCTTCGTCGTCAACGCCCTTCTCGTGCCCTACCTGCTCGGCGCGATACGGATGGTGGAGTCCGGCTCGGCACGGCCGGAGGACATCGACCGGGGCATGGAACTCGGATGCGCCCATCCCATGGGGCCGTTGCGCCTGCTCGACCTCATCGGCCTCGACACCGCCCAGGCCGTGGCCGAGTCCCTGTACGAGGAGTTCAAGGAGCCGTTGTACGCACCGCCCGCCCTTCTTCGCCGCATGGTGGCCGCAGGCCACCTCGGTCGCAAGAGCGGCCGAGGCTTCCACGTCTACGACACCTGAACAAGGGCCGGCCGCCGGAGGATCCCGCCTACGGCCCTGACGCGCTCACGGACACGACCCACCTGAGTCGAGCCGACAAGCCGTCGGGACGCACCGACAACGAACCGTGCGCCTGCGCCCTTGCCCTCGGCAGACAGCCATACATCCCATGTCTCAAGAGGCATCCCCTGGCACCATCGCCTCGTCGGGTGGTAGCACCTGCACCCAGATGCTAAGGGATGGGATGTCTCCTGGGTCGAGTTCGCGCCGGAGAGAGCGCACGCGCCAGGTGCGGGAACACACCGGATTCATCCCGCTTGCCTCCATCGAGGACGGCGGCGATCACAGACTCGACGTGACCCGCGCGGGCGCCTGGTGCGGGAGGGTGGCGGGCGCCCTAGGGTGGTCTAGTAGCTGCGCCTTCATGGCGGGAGAGTGACCGATGCCGACGGTACGCGGTCCGTGGCAGCGGGGTGAAAAGGTGTGAGTCACCTGTACACCGTCGCGTTCGACAGCTCTGCCGGGTCCGGGACGGGCCGGCTGGGCGGCAAGTGTGAGGCGTTGGCCGTGATGACCCGGGCCGGTGCTCCTGTGCCGCCCGGTTTCGTGGTGACCACGGACGCCTTCGAGGCACTGCTCGACCATGGCGGGCTGCGCCGGGCCCTCGACGCGGCCGTCGCCAGGCTCGCTGCCGAACCGGGCGCCGTGGCGGCGCGCGGCGCTGAGATCCGCCGCATCGTGGCAGAGGCGCCTGTGCCCTCCGAGGTCGCGTCGGCGGTGACGGCGGCGTACGAGGAGTTCTGCCGGTCCGTCGACTGCCCGGATGCCGCGGTGGCCGTCCGGTCGAGCGCCGAGCAGGAGGACTCGCCGAGGGCGAGCTGGGCCGGGCAGCACGACACGTTCTTGTGGATCCGGGGCGCCGATGCCCTCCTCGAAGCCGTTCGGCGCTGCTGGGCGAGCCTGTGGACGGACCGCGCGATCTTCTACCGCGCGACCCACGGGCTGTGGAAAGAAAGGCAGCGCATGGCGGTCGGGGTGCAGCAGATGGTCGACGCCCGTACCTCCGGCGCCGCTGTGACCGTCAACCCGGCCGACGGCGACCCTTCGAAAATCGTCGTGGAGGCGGTCTGGGGACTGGGGCAGCTCATGGTGTCCGGCCAGGTGACCCCGGACGCCTACCTGGTGGACAAGGTACTGCTCACGACGGTACGGGCGACCGTGTCGCCGAAACACCAGGAACTGGTCCCCGCCTCCGACGGGCACGGGCTCGTACGGCGAGACGTCGAGGAGGGCCGCCGGCGGGTGCCCTGCCTGGAGCCGCCGGAGGTCGTCGAGGTCGCCCGCCTGGCCAAGACCGTCGAGCGGTACTACGGCTTCCCCCAGGACGTCGAGTGGGCGATCGACCGCCACCGGCACGCCTCGGCGGGCGCCACCGCGGTGCTGCTCCAGACGCGGCCCGAGACGGTGTGGAGCCGGCCGCGGACGCTTGCCCCGACCAGCCAGGGCGCGGGCGTCTCCAGCATCCTCGGCACCATGCTCGGTCCGGGCAGAATACCCGCCGACGACGGAGGGACCGCGTCATGACGACGGCGTCGCGCACGGCGTTCCCGAGCCCCTACGAGATGACCACCCCCGCAGGAGCGGAGGGCTGGGAGGAGCTGTACCCGTACTACATGGTCTTCCAGCCCTGGCGGCGCTCGGCCGAGGAGGGACGGTTCTGGTTCCGCGACAGCCAGCACTGGCCCACCGTGGTCAAGCCGTTCGAGACGGTCGTCACCGAGCTCGCGCTCAAGGGCCTGGGCCAGTTCAACACCCGGTACTTCGCCGTACCGCCCGCGTACGGCGTCATGTTCCGCATCCACCAGGGCTACGTCTACCTGAGCCCGGTGGCCGCGCCGGACAGCCGGATCCCTGCCCGCGTGCCGCAGTTCATGGAACGCGCCGGCTACTACTACGCGCACTGGGACAGGCTGCTGGAGAACTGGAAGGGCAAGGTCCTCGGCACCATCCGTGAACTGGAGTCGATCAGCTTCAGCGAACTGCCGGAGGTCCAGCCGTACGAGGACGTCGAAGCGGGCAGTGGCCTGGGGGCCGGCGATGCCCTGCTCGGCGGGTACGACCGGCTCCTCGCCCTGTGCCACCACGCCTGGCAGTACCACTTCGAGTTCCTGAACCTCGGCTACGCGGCCTACCTGGACTTCTTCCAGTTCTGCAAGCAACAGTTCCCGGACATCCCGGACCAGGGCATCGCGGCGATGGTCACGGGCGTGGAGATGGAGCTGTTCCGCCCGGACGACGAGCTCAGGAAACTGGCGAAGCTCGCTGTCCGGCTGGGCGTCGACAGGGCACTGACGGTTCCCGATCCCGGGGAGCACACCCTGACCCTCCTCAGCCGCGAGCCGGGCGGCCGTGACTGGCTCGACGCCTGGCAGGCCGCCCGCGATCCCTGGTTCAACTTCACCTCGGGCAACGGTCTCTACAGCGACGACCGGTACTGGAGGGACACTCCCTCGCTTCCCCTGGGGTACGTCCGCGACTACATCCTGCGCCTGCGGCGGGGCGAGGCCATCGACCGGCGCCTGGCCGAACTCGCCGCCGAGCGCGAGCGGGTCACCGGCGAGTACGGGGCGCTGCTCGACTCCCCGGCACGTGCCGACTTCGAGGCGAAACTGCGCCTCGCCCGCCAGGTCTACCCGTACGTCGAGAACCACAACTTCTACATCGAGCACTGGACGATGGGCGTCTTCTGGCGCAAGGCCAGGGAGCTGTCCGCGCTGCTGCACCGGGCGGGGTTCTGGCCCGGCGCCGACGACATGTTCTACCTCACGCGTGACGAAGTCCGAACCGCGCTGTTCGACCACGCGTCCAGCTGGGCGATCGGCGTCGGGCCGGCCGGCCCCGGCCTCTGGCCACCGGAGGTGGAACGGCGACGCCGGATCGTGGCCGCGCTCGCCCGGCAAACCCCCGAACCGGCGCTGAACGAGCCGCCGCGAGCCATCAGCGAGCCGTTCAGCGTCATGCTGTGGGGCGTCACCAGCGAGCGGGTCCGGTCGTGGCTGGCAGCCCCCGGCGACCTGGGCGACCTGACCGGTATGGCCGCCTCGCCGGGCGTCGCCGACGGCACGGCCCGGGTGATCCGCAGCCCCGACGAGCTGAGCCTCCTCCAGGAGGGGGACATCCTGGTCGCGCCGGTCACGGCTCCGAGCTGGGCGCCGGCCTTCACGAAGGTCCGCGCGACCGTCACCGACATCGGGGGAGTCATGTCCCACGCCGCCATCGTCTGCCGTGAGTACTCGCTGCCCGCCGTCACCGGGACCGGCTCGGCGTCCACCCGCATCACGTCCGGTCAGCGGATCCGTGTGGACGGCACGGCCGGCACGGTCACCCTTCTCGACTGACCGACCGCCCACGTACGACAGGAGACGTCATGACTTCCGACAGGGCGGACCGCGAGCCGCTGCCGACGCTTCCGCTCGCATCCTCGGAGATACCCCCGAGCGACACGCCTCCCCCGCGCGTGCCGTTGACCGGCGTCCGGCGGGAGATCTGGGGCCGCGCCCTTCCCTACCTGGACGTGCGCGACAACGACGCCCATTCGCTGTACGCCTGCGCGCTGGCGGCCGCGCTGGTGGACGCCCTGCCGGGCACACGGGAGGAGGTGGTGCTGCCCGCCGTCCTCCTGCACGACACCGGCTGGAAGACGGTCGACCCCGCGGACATCCTGCCCGCCATCTCGGGACGGTCCGGACCTGCCGGGCACGAGACGATCCGCAGGCACGAGACCGAGGGCGCCGCCATCGCCGCCCGCATCCTCGCCGATGTCGGCTACCCCGCGCGGGACACCGAGCGGATCGTCGCCATCATCGACGGGCACGACACCCGCAGGGATGCCCTCGACCTGGACGACGCGGTGGTGAAGGACGCCGACAAACTGTGGCGGCTGACCCCGCACGGCCTGCGCACCGTCGGTGCGTGGTTCGCCCTGGACCCGGACCAGACACTGCGGTTCGTGACGGGACGTACCTACGATCGGCTGCTCACCGAACAGGCCCGTGCCGTCGGTGCAGCCCTCACCGCGCTGGCCCGCGCCGATCTGGCGTGGAGCGAAGCGGCGGGCGCTCGTCACGCCACGGATGATCATTGCGGTTGATTATGGACACGTCCGGCGGGAGTCTTGACTGCATGGACGTCTATCCGCCGATCGGAGTGGTCGTGATCGACCGGCGGGGCCTGGTCATCGGGTGGACGCCCGGAGCGGAACGCCTGCTCGGTCACACGAGCGCCGAGGCCCGCGGCCGGTCCGTGGCGGAGCTGCTGGACGCCCCCGCGCTCGCGGGCGGGGAGTCTGTCCGGGGTGGGGCGGTTTCCGGGCACGGTGAGCTGCACCCGGACCACGGCGTACGCCACAAGGACGGGCGCCGGCTGTCCGTGGCCGTCACCCGCTGCCCCCTCGCCCCGGGGGCGGACGGCACCGGCGGGGGGTCAGGCACCGTCCTGCTCATCGGTCCGCCGTCAGGGCCGGAAGCGGAGCGCCTGCGGCAGTCGCTGTCCGGCTGGGTCCTGCAGGACTCGCCCCTGGCGCTCACCGTGTACGACACCGATCTGCGCAGCGTGTGGCACAGTGCCGCGATGCAACGCCTCAGCGGCATGCCGGACGAGGCGGGACGCGGGCGCGGGCTGACAGAGGTACTCGCCGGCCCCGACGCGGTGGAGTGGGAGGAGCGGATGCGGCTCGCCATGGCCACCGGGGAGGAGCAGGTCGGCGAGCTCAAGGGCACCGTCCTGACCGGGCTCGGATCCCGGGTGTTCAGCGTCTCGGCGACGCCGCTGCGAGACGCGGAGGGCCGGACACTCGGGGTCTGTGCTCTCGTGGGTGATGTGACCGAGAGGCGCCGTGCCCGCGAGCGGCTCTCTCTGCTGAACGACGCGAGCCTCCACATCGGCAGCACCCTCGACATGGCACAGACCGCACGTGAGCTCACCGAGGTGTCCGTACCCAGGTTCACCGACGTCGCCCGGGTGGATCTGCTGGAACTGATCCTGCGGGGCGAGGAACCCGCTCCGGGACCGCTGGCCGGCCCCGCGCAACTGCGACGCATCGCGGAACTGACGCTGTCCGAGGGGGTCACCACGGCCCAGCAGACCGCCGGCGAGGCGGACGTGTACCTCGCCCACTCGCCGGCCGCTCTGTGCCTGGCCACCGGCCGGTCCGCGCTGTACCGGACCAATGAGGCCCCGCCGATCCGCAGCTACATCGACCAGACCCCCGAGCGGCAGGCGAAGGTCCGACGGCTCGGCACGCACTCGTGGATCCTCGTCCCGGTGAAGGCCAGGGGCACGACCCTCGGCGTGGTGTGGTTCACTCGCACCCGGGAGACTCCCGAGAGCTTCGAGGCGGACGACCTCTCCCTCGCCGAGGACCTGGTGGCACGGGCGGCGGTCTGCCTGGACAACGCCCGGCGCTTCACCCGCGAACGCGCCGCGGCGCTCACTCTTCAGCGCAGCCTGCTGCCGCAGCGGATGCCGGAGCAGTCGGCGGTGGAAGCCGCCTTCCGCTACCTCCCCGCCGAACAGTCCTCCGGCGTGGGCGGTGACTGGTTCGACGTCATCGCGCTCTCCGGAGCCAGGGTGGCGCTGGTGGTGGGCGACGTGGTCGGGCACGGCATGTACGCGGCCGCCGCGATGGGCCGGCTGCGCGCCGCCGTGCAGACCCTCGCCGATGTCGATCTCGCTCCCGACGAGCTGCTCACCCGCCTCGACGACCTGGTCCTCCGGCTGTCGGCGGAGTCCGGGGCCGACGCGGAGCCGGCGTGGGCGCAAGCCGCTGGGGACATCGGGGCCACCTGCCTGTACGCGGTGTACGACCCCGTCTCCAGGCGCTGCTCCATGGCGCTTGCAGGCCACCCGCCGCCCGCCGTCCTCGGTTCGGACGGCAGTGCCGAGTTCCTGGACGTCCCCGTGGGACCGCCGCTCGGGCTGGGCGGGCTACCGTTCGAATCGGTGGACGTCGCCCTTCCGGAGGGAAGCCTGCTCGCCCTTTACACCGACGGCTTGATCCACTCCGGTCATCGCGACCTCGGGGAGGGACTTGAGGCCCTGCGGGAGGCACTGGCCATGCCGATGGATTCGCTGGACTCCCTGTGCGACCACGTCGTGCGCGAGCTGCTGCCCGCGGGCCCCGCCGACGATGCGGCCCTGCTTCTGGTGCGCCCCCGGACCCTGGACGAGCGCAGGGTCGCCGTGTGGGACGTGGAGGCCGACGCCTCCGCTGTGGCGCGGATACGGTCGGACGCCGTCCGTGCCCTTGACCAGTGGGGACTTGAAGAGGCTGCGTTCGTCACCGAACTGCTGGTCAGCGAGCTGGTCACGAATGCCATCCGGTACGGGGACCCACCGATCCAGTTGCGGCTCATCAACGACCGCGTGCTGATCTGCGAGGTCTCCGACTCCAGCAGCACCGCACCGCATCTGCGGCGGGCCCGGGTGTTCGACGAGGGCGGTCGAGGGCTGTTGCTGGTCGCGCAGCTCACGGAGCGCTGGGGCACCCGGCAGACGGCGGCGGGCAAGACGATCTGGTGTGAGCAGTCCCTGTCCGCGGGCGACGGACCGTTCCCTCCAGTGGAGGGAACCGTGGCCGTCGCGGACGCGCGGGCGGCCGCCGTCGACCTCGGTGCCGCCGACGCCCACCCTGCCCCCTGATGTCAGTCCCCTCCGAACAGCAAGCGCCCCGCCAGGCCGAAGCCTGACGGGGCGGTGGTGCGAGAGTCTGGTGTGCCGCCCGGTGGCAGCGAGTCAGCGACCAGATCCTCGGGTAGCCGAGCCGATCAGCTCAGGAACCGACGAGCTGGCGAAGCACGTACTGCATGATGCCGCCGTTGCGGTAGTAGTCGGCCTCACCGGGGGTGTCGATGCGGACGACCGCGTCGAACTCGACGCCCGTGTCGGTGGTGACCTTGACCGTGCGCGGGGTGGTGCCGTTGTTGAGCTCCTCGACGCCGGTGAAGGAGAAGGTCTCCTCGCCGGTCAGACCGAGGGACTCGGCGTTGGCGCCCTCCGGGAACTGCAGCGGCAGGACGCCCATGCCGATGAGGTTCGAGCGGTGGATGCGCTCGTACGACTCGGCGATGACGGCCTTGACGCCGAGCAGCGCGGTGCCCTTGGCGGCCCAGTCGCGGGACGAGCCGGAGCCGTACTCCTTGCCCGCGAGGACGACGAGCGGGATGCCCTGCTCGATGTAGTTGCGGGAGGCGTCGTAGATGAACGACACCGGACCGTCGGGCTGGGTGAAGTCGCGGGTGTAGCCGCCCTCGGTGCCCGGCGCGATCTGGTTGCGCAGGCGGATGTTGGCGAAGGTTCCGCGGATCATGACCTCGTGGTTGCCGCGGCGGGAGCCGTAGCTGTTGAAGTCACGGCGCTCCACACCGTGCTCGGTGAGGTACTTGCCGGCCGGGGTGTCGGCCTTGATGGCACCGGCGGGCGAGATGTGGTCGGTGGTGACCGAGTCGCCGAGCTTGGCGAGGACGCGGGCGCCGGTGATGTCGGTGACCGGGGCCGGCTCGGGCTGCATGCCCTCGAAGTACGGGGGCTTGCGGACGTAGGTCGACTCGGGGTCCCACTCGAAGGTGTCGCCGGTCGGGACCGGGAGCGACTGCCACTGGGCGTCGCCGGCGAAGACGTCGGCGTAGGACTTGTTGAACATGTCCTCGCCGATCGCGTTGGCGACGACGTCGTTGACCTCGGCCTCGGTGGGCCAGATGTCGGACAGGTAGACCGGCTTGCCGTCCTGGTCGGTGCCGAGGGCGTCCTTGGTGATGTCCACCTTCATGGAGCCCGCGAGGGCGTACGCGACGACCAGCGGCGGGGAGGCCAGGTAGTTCATCTTGACGTCGGGGTTGATCCGGCCCTCGAAGTTCCGGTTGCCGGAGAGGACCGACGTGACCGCGAGGTCGTGGTCGTTGACGGCCTTGGAGACCTCCTCCGGCAGCGGGCCGGAGTTGCCGATGCAGGTGGTGCAGCCGTAGCCGACCAGGTTGAAGCCGACCTTGTCGAGGTAGGGGGTCAGGCCCGCCTTCTCGAAGTAGTCGGTGACGACCTTGGAACCCGGGGCGAGGGTGGTCTTGACCCAGGGCTTGCGGGTCAGACCCTTCTCCACGGCCTTCTTCGCGACCAGCGCGGCGGCGACCATGACGTACGGGTTCGAGGTGTTGGTGCAGGAGGTGATCGCGGCGACGGTGACGGCGCCGTGGTCCAGCTCGTAGGTGGTGCCGTCGGGGGCGGTCACCTGAACCGGGTTGGACGGGACGCCGTTGGGCGCGACGGCCGGGGCGTCGGAGGCCGGGAAGGACTCCTTGCCGGACTCGTCCACGGAGTCGACGTAGTTGAGGACGTCCGACTTGAACTGCTGGGCGGCGTTAGCGAGGACGATGCGGTCCTGCGGGCGCTTGGGGCCGGCGATGGAGGGGACGACCGTGGAGAGGTCCAGCTCCAGCTTCTCGGAGAAGTCAGGCTCGGCCTTCGGGTCCAGCCAGAGACCCTGCTCCTTGGCGTACGCCTCGACGAGCGCGACCTGCTGGTCGCTGCGGCCGGTCAGGCGCAGGTAGTTCAGGGTCTCGTCGTCGATCGGGAAGATCGCGGCGGTGGAGCCGAACTCCGGCGACATGTTGCCGATGGTGGCGCGGTTGGCGAGGCTCGTGGCCGCCACGCCCTCGCCGTAGAACTCGACGAACTTGCCGACGACGCCGTGCTTGCGCAGCATCTCGGTGATGGTGAGGACGAGGTCGGTCGCGGTGGTGCCGGGCTTGAGCTCACCGGTCAGCTTGAAGCCGACGACGCGCGGGATGAGCATGGAGACCGGCTGGCCGAGCATGGCCGCCTCGGCCTCGATGCCGCCGACGCCCCAGCCGAGCACGCCGAGGCCGTTGACCATGGTGGTGTGCGAGTCGGTGCCGACCAGGGTGTCCGGGTAGGCCTGGCCGTTACGGACCATGACGGTGCGGGCCAGGTGCTCGATGTTCACCTGGTGGACGATGCCGGTGCCCGGCGGGACGACCTTGAACTCGTCGAACGCGGTCTGCCCCCAGCGCAGGAACTGGTAGCGCTCCTTGTTGCGGCCGTACTCCAGCTCGACGTTCTGCTTGAAGGCGTCGTTGGTGCCGAACTTGTCGGCGATGACGGAGTGGTCGATGACCAGCTCGGCCGGGGCCAGCGGGTTGATCTTCGCCGGGTCGCCGCCCAGCTCCTTCACGGCCTCACGCATGGTGGCGAGGTCCACGACACAGGGGACGCCGGTGAAGTCCTGCATGATCACGCGGGCCGGCGTGAACTGGATCTCCTGGCTGGGCTGGGCCTGCGAGTCCCAGCCGCCGAGGGCGCGGATGTGGTCGGCGGTGATGTTCGCGCCGTCCTCCGTGCGGAGCAGGTTCTCCAGCAGCACCTTCAGGCTGTACGGAAGGCGAGCCGAGCCTTCCACCTTGTCCAGCCGGAAGATCTCGTACGACTCGTCGCCCACCTGCAGCGTGCTGCGGGCGTCGAAGCTGTTCGCCGACACGACAGTCTCCTTCATTGATGTGCGCGTACCACCGTCAATCGTGCCGCCACGCCGACTTGGCCGAGCCAGTCAGGTCAGACTAAGTTAGGCATGCCTTACCGGGCTGGCGGCGACGGTGCGCCTAGGCAGATATCTCGATGTCGAGATAACTCTAGTACACGGGCGCCGAATGGTCATGCCCGGACCCGCTGTGTTCGCCGTCATCCCGCCGAGGCGTCCACCGGCGGACCCGGCCACAGGGCTCCGGCCGACTGAGGGCGCCACCTCGGGGTAGCCGACGGTGGAGTCGGCAAAGCCTCACAGCGATGTGGAAGGAGCCCCATGGCCCTCACGTTCCGCAAGAGTTTCCGGATCCTGCCGGGCGTGCGCCTGAACATCAACCGGCACTCGTGGTCCATCACCACCGGCGGCGACCACGGGCCGCGGTACACGCGCAGCAGTACGGGAAGGCGTACGACGTCGATGGATCTGCCGGGCCCCTTCGGCTGGCGCCGCACCAGGACCCGGCGCCGGTGACCGGGACACCCGTACGGCGGAATCATCGGCGTGTCGGAAAATACGCCGGCTCATGGCATGCCGGATCTTTCCCGAGACGGGGCCGACCCGGCCGCGGAGGGCATCCGGGTACGTCCGCCGCGCGACGGGCCGTCCGGCCGGGGCCGCTTGACACGGCATCACCCGAATGGACCCCCTGCCGGGCACCATCTCATATCTGAGATAACCTCTGCCTCATGGCAGACGACTACCTCGTACGCATCGGCAAGCTCATCCGTGACGCCCGGCAACATCGCGGCTGGACACAGAGTCAGCTCGCGGAGGCGCTCGGCACCAGTCAGAGCGCCGTCAACCGCATCGAGCGGGGCAACCAAAACATCAGCCTTGAGATGATCGCTCGAATCGGTGAAGCCCTGGACAGCGAGATCGTCTCACTGGGCTACGCGGGCCCGATGCATCTGCGGGTGGTGGGCGGCCGCCGGCTGTCCGGCGCGATCGACGTGAAGACCAGCAAGAACGCGTGCGTGGCCCTGCTGTGCGCCTCACTGCTCAACAAGGGGCGCACGGTGCTGAGGCGGGTGGCCCGGATCGAGGAGGTGTACCGCCTGCTGGAGGTGCTCACCTCGATCGGCGTGCGCACCCGCTGGATCAACGACGGCGTCGATCTGGAGCTGGTGCCGCCGGCCGACCTCGACATGGACTCCATCGACGCCGAGGCCGCCGTCCGCACCCGCTCGATCATCATGTTCTTCGGCCCGCTGCTGCACCGCATGGACCAGTTCAAGCTGCCCTACGCCGGCGGCTGCGACCTGGGCACCCGGACCATCGAGCCGCACATGATCGCGCTGCGCCGGTTCGGCCTGGACATCGCCGCGACCGAGGGGCAGTACCACGCCCGGGTCGACCGCGCGATCCGCCCCGACCGCCCGATCGTGCTGACCGAGCGCGGCGACACGGTGACCGAGAACGCGCTGCTGGCCGCGGCCCGCCACGACGGCGTCACGGTCATCCGCAACGCGTCCTCCAACTACATGGTCCAGGACCTGTGCTTCTTCCTGGAGGCGCTCGGCGTCCGGGTCGAGGGCATCGGCACCACGACCCTGACCGTGCACGGCGTCCCGAACATCGACGTCGACGTGGACTACTCCCCCTCCGAGGACCCGGTGGAGGCGATGAGCCTGCTGGCGGCGGCGGTCGTCACCGAGTCGGAGCTGACGGTCCGTCGCGTTCCGATCGAGTTCCTGGAGATCGAGCTCGCCGTCCTGGAGGAGATGGGCCTCGACCACGACCGCAGCCCCGAGTACTGCGCGGACAACGGCCGTACCCGCCTGATCGACCTCACCGTCCGCCCCTCCAAGCTGGAGGCGCCGATCGACAAGATCCACCCCATGCCGTTCCCCGGCCTGAACATCGACAACGTCCCGTTCTTCGCCGCCATCGCCGCGGTCGCCCAGGGCAAGACGCTGATCCACGACTGGGTGTACGACAACCGCGCGATCTACCTGACCGACCTCAACCGCCTCGGCGGCCGCCTCCAGCTCCTCGACCCGCACCGGGTCCTGGTGGAGGGCCCGACCCGCTGGCGCGCCGCCGAGATGATGTGCCCGCCGGCGCTGCGTCCCGCCGTGGTCGTGCTGCTGGCCATGATGGCGGCCGAGGGCACGTCCGTGCTGCGCAACGTGTACGTCATCAACCGCGGTTACGAGGACCTCGCCGAACGCCTCAACTCGGTCGGGGCACAGATCGAGATCTTCCGGGACATCTGACCGGCGCAATGTCGTGCCCCTTGAAGGCAAGGGGCACGACACCTCAACAGGCCAGCTGACCTGCGGGTACTCACCTTCACGACCCTTCATTGATCACTGTTGTTTTTCAGCTCATTGTGCAACGCACGCGCAAGATGATCTTGAATGGTTGACGGTGCGTCAGAGGTGTCTGAGTACCCGGCAGCCTTTACGGAGAGTTGTCGTCGAAGTGGCCTGGCAACGTCCGAGGAGCGGCGGTGACGGTGGTGCCCCACGTCCCCGTCGGCGACCGGCAAGTGCGGTTCGTGTTGATGCAGTCGCCGCCCACGAAGTATCGGCCCATGTTCAATCCGCACCTGTACTCGTTGGTCGCGGCGATCCGTGCGGCTCGGCCGGACGTCGGTGCAGCCGTCCCGGCGCGGCAGTCCGCCAGGCGTCCTGCTGAGGCGGGCCGGACAAGGCCGGTGTTGCATCGACTGGTTGAACCTGGTCAGTACACGAGCCGGGCCTTCGCCGACGCCTGCCGCCGGGCCAGCGTGATCCAGAGCATGAGCGTCGTCGGCAGCTCGGCGGACAACGCGCTCGCCGAGTCCTTCAACGCGACGTTCAAACGCGAGACGCTCCAGGGCCGCAAGCACTGGTCCAGCGCGCGAGAGGCCCGCCTCGACGCGTTTCGCTGGCTGCACCGCTACAACACCCGACGTCGCCACTCCAGCCTCGGACACCGCAGCCCGATCGCCTACGAGACAGCGTCCCGAACAACATCAACTACGCTGACGCCAGCCGCATAACCCGTGTCCAGAACTCGGGGTCAAGGCCCTTCTCCCGCAACCGCTGACCCAACTCCCGTCGAGAGCGGTTCCCTTGGCCGTAGTTGGCAAGCCCGGCTATCCGTACTTGAGGACCCGCAGGGCATGCTGATCATGGCCTCATCATGCCGGTCGCCCATCCCGTAACGCCGTGCCAGGCGGCACGAGGCGTCGTGGACGGACGCCGATTCAGAAATCGAAAAAATCTATCGAACGTCATGAACATGCCGTGTTACCGTCCGAGTGATCCGCGCCCCCCACACCGGGATTCCCAGGATCCGGCCAGCGGGGGGCGATGGTCCGGGCAACTGGGCTGCCCAGCCGCCTGATCAGGTCTCCGGCGGACCTCTGGTGCGCCGAACAGGGGAGGGACACTTTGAAGCTCATATCGCTACGCGCGAAGACCGCCGCAGGAGCATTCACCGTCACCGCGGCGGCTCTGCTCGCCACCGCCACACCCGCCCATGCAGCCACCTTCAACGTCAGTGACAACTGTGACGTTCCGTGGATCAACTGCTCGGAGGGCGACCTGTGGCTGTTTTACAACTCGAAGGACATCGCCATCCAGGATGGCACCTACAAGTCGGCGTTCACAACGTTCTACGGCAACGTGGACGACCACTGGGGCACAAGCCAGTACCAGGGATCGACACTGTCTACTTACAGGTACGTCTTCGGCAACGGAGGCAACGGCAACGGCCAATACATGAAGAACAACGCGGCGTCGGTGCAGAACTGCGCCCGCGACGACAACTACCGCGTGTACTTCAACTCCGGCTACGGCGGCACCTCTCAGTACTTCGCGAAGAACGGCCCCTACGGAGACTGCAACATCACCAACCTGATCTCCGCCCTGAAGAACAACAACGCCTCCTCCCACTTCGCGTAAGAAGGAACCTCCGTGAAGCACATCAAGCGGACCGCCACCGCCGTAGCCTTGACCGCTTCAGCCCTCCTGGTCAGCGCCTGCTCCTCCGGCACGAGCGCACACACCACACAGAACGCCGCTGACGGCAAGCCGATCGTGAACAAGGAAAACTGGCCCAAGAAGATCCCCACCAGCGGTCTGACCAAGGATCTGACCCTTCCGCTGGAGGCATACATGGCCTCCTACGAAGAGCAGGTCACCGTCGAGCAGGCCGCCAGCGATTTACAGCAGTCCTGCATGAAGGACTACGGCATCGACCTGACGCTGCCGCGAGCAGGCGCCAACCCGCCTCCCAGTGACAACGACGCCAACATCGAACGTCGTTATGGCATCACCGACCGGGTCGAGGCCGAGAAGTACGGCTACGAACTCCCCCCGGCATTGCAAGAGCACACCAAGCAGACCATGCCTGACCTGTCCGACGTCGAAGTTGAGGTCCTGACCGGCCACACCAAGCCCGAACCGCCCAGAAACCCAAAGGAAGTCAAGGCAGGAGAGCCGCTCGCCGCCCCCGGCCAGGGCACCAAGCCCGCTCGGGCCGAGTACAACGGCAAGAAGCTGAAGACGGGCGGCTGCATCGGCTGGTCCAAGGAGCAACTCGGCGCGCAGGAAGCCGACCCCACCTTCGTGGCACAGCTCGCCGGGGACAGCCTGGTGCAGTCGATGAAGGACGACAAGGTCATCAAGGCCATCGCCGCATGGTCTTCATGCATGGCCGGCAAGGGGCACTCGGGACTTGCCGATCCGTACAAGGCAATGGACCAGGGTGTCACCAACGACGAGCAGCCATCGCGGGAGTCCATCGCTCTGGCGGTCGACGACATCGACTGCAAGAAGCAGACAGACCTGGTGAAGATCTGGTTCAGTGCGGAGTCTGCCATCCAGGACAAGCAGATCGCCGACAACAAGACCCAGTTGACCGGCATCAAGGAGCAGCGCGGCAAGGAAATCGCCGCGGCGCGCAAGGAAATGGCGGCTTACACCCAGTGAAGCCTAGTGTGGTAGTGCCCGGACCGTGGATGGTCCGGGCACTGTGTCTGATGGCGGCGTGCGTGCTGGCCGCCGGGTGTACGGACGGATCTGCTGACCGGGCCCCAGCGTCGAAGCGGCCGGCGACTCCGAGCGCGGTGCAGAGCAGTCCGCAAGTGCGTCCGTCGCCTGTGCCTTCGGTGCACTCCGAAGGCCGTACGCGTGTCCTGGAGTACGGAGACCTCACCGTGCGTGCCACACCGGCAAGCAGCGGTGTGCGTACCGAGATCGAGGTAGCCAATACCTACGCGCGTAATGCGACGTACTCGGTCCAGATCAGCATCGCTGACGGCAAGGGCTGGACCGCTTACAACCGGTTCTGGCTTCAGGACGTCCCTCCAGGCCAAACCGGGCGGGATTCCGCGGTCATCGGCTCCAAAGACATGGGGCCGGCTCCGCAGGTGCCGAAGATCTACATCGATGAGTTCACGCCCCTCGTCGACCGGAAGTAGGAAAGCAATCCGGCCACTGTCAGGGGCCCGTCAGCGGGATGAGCGATACCGGAATGCCCGCATGTCTCCAGTGACGGGAATGCCGCTGCCCAACAACACGATCAGAACGAAGATCAACTCTGAACCCTTATGACATATCGGCCCAGGACATCGATGTCCGCATCACTGATGTAGAGAAAAAGGGGATAAGTGATAACCCGTCATAGACGAAACGCGGTGACGGTCTTCGCCGTCACGGCCGCCCTGGCTGGGCTCATACAAGCCCAGCCCGCCACCGCGAAGCCCAGCCCCAAGCCCACGGCTGCAGCTTCCAAACCGGCGCCCACAGCCTCGAAGGGCGCCGTCAAGTCCCCGGACGCCACGCTGGGTAAGGGATGGAAGACCTCCGCCGACCGGGCCGTGACCGCCGCCGCCGACAGCGACGGCCTGCACCTCCTCGTCGCCGACAGCAAGAGCGCCTACGCCTGGAAGACGGCTGCCGTTCTCAGCGAGCCCCAGCTTCCGGCCGACACCTGGATCGGCAACCAGTGCGTCATGGACGACCACCACGCGGCCGTCGTCTACGCTCCCCGCACCTTCACCAACAAGCCCGACCTGATGATGGGCGGCGCGTTCACCGCGATCGTCAACCTGGACAACGGCAGCGTCACTAAGCTGCCCTTCACCGCGTCGCTGGCCTACTTCGACCCGACGTGCAACCCGGCCACGCACACCGCCGTCTTCACCGCGCTGCACGACACCAAGACCCGTCTGGTCACGGTGAACACCAAGGGCACCACGGTCGCGGACACCACCGCGGCGGGTGAGATAACCTCTGCCGTCCCCGTCAAGGACGGGGTGATCGCCGCCGCCGGAAACCGGCTCGTCCACGTCGACCGCAAGGGCAGGACGGCCGAGCTCGCCGCCACGAAACACGCCCCATACGGCATACGCGTGACCAGTGACGGCACCGTCAGTTACATCGACCGCACGGGCGACACCGACGCCAAGGTACAAACGTACGCGCACGGCAAGAAGACGACCATCGCGAGCGGCAAGCTCACCGCGATGAACCTGCGCCAGGGCACGGACGGCACCGTCTACCTCACAGGGAAGGCAAGCCGCGGCAAGAGCTTCAGGGCCAGCGGCATCAAGCAGGTGAACGTCTCACCCGACGCCGATCTCTCCACCCGTGGACGCCTGGCCGTCGACCCGGTCGTCTCCCCTGCCGTCCAGGCGGGCGTCGCCAACATCGAGAACGCCGGCCGGGGCTTCACCGGCACCGCGACCAAGGAACCGGCGGCCGAGGCGAAGACGGGCAACACCAGCCATGCCCTGACCATCACCGGCTCGGTTCCGGGCACCGGCAGGCACACGGACCAGAAGGTCGCCGCGCCCGGCAGCACCGCGGGCGGCAGGCCGTCGCCGGCACTGACCGGCGCCTCCACGCCGCAGATGTCGACGATGAGCACGATGACCACGGCAGACGACGACGCCAGGGCACACGACCCGGTCGACACCGACGCCTGGTGCTCCGTGCCCCGCAACGACGTCAACACGCAGGCCCTCCAGCCCACCCCGAACCAGGTGGAATGGGCCGTGGACATGGCCGTACGCGGCCAACTGACCTCCGGCTACATCACCCAGGGCGGCTGGCGATCGCAGACCGGGCTCTCCACCATCGACCCGCAGGGCCTGTTCCCGAGGCCCTCCTTGACCGGTGGCGGACGCATCCCCGCGCAGGTCCAACTGGGCATCCTCGCCCAGGAATCCAACCTGTGGCAGGCCGAATCCGGGTCCATTCCCGGCCAGATGGGCAGCCCACTCGCGGCCGTCGACGGCTACTACGGCCACCAGTCTGGAGGCTCCCTCGCCGCCTTCTGGACCATCCACTGGGACAAGTCCGACTGCGGCTACGGCGTCGGCCAGGTCACCGACGGCATGCGCAAGGCCGGACACGAGAAGGCGGGCGAAACCTCCCTCCCGGTCAGCACACAGCGCGCCATCGCCATCGACTACACCACCAACATCGCCGCGTCCCTCTACATCCTCGCCGACAAGTGGAACGAGGTTCATCAGAGCGGCCAGACGATCACCGTCAACAACGACGACCCGGCCAAGCCCGAGAACTGGTTCACCGCCGTGTGGAACTACAACCTCGGCTTCAACAAGCAGGCCGACGCGGGAACCAACGGCAACTGGGGCCTGGGCTGGTACAACAACCCCGCCAACCCGGTCTATCCCGCGTCCCGGCTGGCCTTCATGAACACCGACCTGGACCCTCAGGCTGCGAAGGACGCCGCTCAGCCGCAGAAGTGGCCCTACGAGGAGAAGGTGATGGGCTGGGCCGCCTGGTCCCAGGACACCGGCCACTCCTACGCCACCTCCGGCCGCCAGGACTGGCCGGGCGAGTCCGGCTTCTCCTCCGCCGGCTTCTACCCTGCCTCCTGGAACGGCACCCTCGGGACCGTCATCGATCCAGCCAGCGGAAAATACCGCCGGGCGCACGTCTCGCCGCCACTCGACGCGTTCTGCAACACCAAGAACAACTGCGACACCGCCAACCCGCCCGACTGCCCCACCGCCGGCTGCTACACCCAGTACTGGTGGCATGAGTCCAACGTCACCTGGAAGTCCGACTGCGCCACCAGTTGCGGGATCGAGCACATCAAGTACGCGACCCTGGTCAGCGAGCCCGGGCGCGGTTACCGCCTGCAGTACGGCACACCCGTCTGCTCCGGCGCGCCCTCTGGCGCGAAGGTCGTCGAGTCCGTACCGGCGGGAACCGCCACCTGGAGCGACTGCGGCACCACCACGACCGACGGCACGTTCCAGTTCACCTTCTACCCTGACCCTGCCGCGACCGGACCGGGCCTCGGCCAGTACGACGCGAAAGCCGACCTGCACCAGATCGGCGGCGGCTACAACGGCCACTTCTGGTTCACCCACGCACGCGACACCGACCACCTCGGCGGCGACGGCGGACGCATGACCATCCTCGGCGACTGGAAGCTGAACTCCGCCATCTCCGGCAGCCAGGCCAAGGTCTACGTACACATCCCCGACACCGGCGCCCAGGTCTCCAACGCCGCGTACAAGATCATCACACCCTTCGGGGCGGTGACCAAGACCATCAACCAGAACTCCCAGAACAACAACTGGGTCTCCCTCGGCGCCTACAACTTCAAGGACCAGGCCCCCGAGGTGCAGCTGACCAACTCCACATCGGACGGCGCCGCCGACAAGGACGTGGCCTACGACGCCGTCGCGTTCATACCAGGGGATTACTCCGGTATCCCCTCCGACCTGACCTTCAGCGACCCGGACGTCAACGCCGCGGATCCCGTGCCGACCGAGACGCCGAACACCATCGAGGGATCGTTCTTCGCCGGGAGCACCTCGCTGAGGAGCAAGGCACAGGCGTCGTCAACCGCTTCCGTGATCACCTCGAAGAGCAGCAAGGCACTGGCGTCGCCATCCGTGTCCGCTGGCGAGACCGCGGCATGTTCGGTCACAGAGAAATCGATGACATACACCCGCACGAACGCGTGTATTCACGATGAAATGACCGTCGTTCACCTTACCGACGGCGATCCGGACGGTACAGCGGTCTTCGACTACAGGAACGCGATCGAAACCGACGTGAACAGCGACACATTCACGCAGAGCACGAGCATCCGACTGGATTCCATGAGTGGCGTGATGGCCGAGGTGAAGCTGGACCTCGGTTTCCAGTGCCGAGGATACTGCTCCGTCGTCAGCTCCGCATGGACCGGATCCGACACATGGACACTCGGGGACACCCACTCCGCGATCATCACCACAAAAATTAAATGGACCCCATCGAGCGAGACAAAGAACTCCATCCTCCCCTACTGGACCTTCGACGGCGTTGCGAACGACACCCCCATCGAAAATCCGGCCACCGTCGAGAAGGATGACCTCAACGTCCGGTGCGACGTCGAGGTGAAGGCCACCCCCGGATGTGTGTTCAGTTGGTACAAGCCGACGTACGAAATCAACGAGAAGAAGTTCCCGGCAGCCGCGGCACACATATGGCTCGTGCAGCACCAGCTTCCAGGGCACTACGGACTGCGGGGCGTCGGAGAACCGCTCACCTACCTCGGCGGCGACGTGCTCGTGCCCGGCGGCAACCAGGCGATCAGCGACTACAACCGGGATGTCATCTGCCCCGATGGCTGGGCACAGAACGAACCGGTCACGCTCTCGCCGGAACTGAGCAGCAGCAACGACGACAAACCCAGCTGCGACGAGTTCCCCTTCGCCGCGAGCTATGAGAGCGCGGCCATGCCCAAAACGTGGGGCGGGAAGAACTCCTCCCCGGTCACCTCGGGCGACCAGTGCGTGAACACCCGCGCCGTCAAGGGCTCGGACGGCAAGTGGCGTATGGTGATGAACCCGAACTATCCGCTTCCCACCTGGACGGAATCCTGCGGCCGGGCGGCGATGTCACTGAACCAGAACTCGCAATCGATGAGCCTGTTCCCGACCTTCCGCAGAAACAACCGCGTCGTAGACGGCGACGGATACTGGCTGCAGGCGGACAAACCGAGCTGATCGACGTCGTCACAGGAAAATGGCCCCTGGTCACCCAGGGGCCATTTTCCTTTTCGGGTGGTTCGTCGTCAACCGCGGGGACGCTGCCTGATCCCGGTCAACGCCACTCGATACCGCCGTCCACCACGCGGGCGTTCGTGCTCATGAGATCGGCAAGTTCATCGAAGAACTCCGTCAGCGAGTTGTGGGTCCCGAGGCGGTTCATGTCCCCGTCGTTCCATTTCCCCACCGCCCCTGTCCTGCCGTCAATGAACCGTCCGTACAGTTCGTCACTGTCGGCGATGAACGGGAACCACTCGCGACGCCATACCAGGACCTCGTCGTCCTCGTCATCAGGTACGTCACCCGTCCTCTGGAAATCCATCCGCCGCTCATACACCTTGACCAGCTCGGCAGTGGACAGAAGGTGCCACCCGTACGGTACGAAACTGCTGCCGGGCGCCGGAGACAGCCATCCCTGCCGGGTCTCCTTCATTCCCACGCCGTTGTTGATGAGGAGCCATACCCGCAACTCTTCGGGGAGCGACAGGCCCAGTTTGCTCTCTGCGTCGCTGATCTGCTTCGACGTCGCGGGTGGTTGCAATGCCGCGGTGTTCTTCGGAGCATTCCGCTCCAGCCATTGCGTCACGCGGCCCCATGCCCGACGCACTTCGTCCGCCCCACTTGCCATACCAGGTCCTCTTTCCGGGTGACCGGCCTGCATTCTCTGCCCCTCCCCGCACAGCAGACGCCTCGTCGCGTGGTGGGAGTCCAACGATACGAACGACGTTCTGGCGCACAAGGACCGGGCCCAGGGCTCCGGTGTAGTGCGTGATGCGGTTCGTGTGGCGAACTGCCAGCTCAGCGGTGCTCTCGAAGCGCGGCAGACAGAGGCAGGAGGACATCCCGGCTCCAGGGACGCACCCGGGGCATCGGCCTCGGCCCCGCGGAGACCCTCCAGATCAAGGTTGCCACCGAACAGCCTCCTCTTCCCCGGAGCCCGCAAGGCCGCCCAGATCAAGCGCTGGGGCACCGACCGCAAGACAGCCAAGACCACCGTCAAGACGGTCTACGCCGTCACCAGTCTGACCGCTGAGCAAGTCACCGCGGCCCACCTCACTGAACTCGTCCGCGACCGCCGGAAGATCGAGGCCTGGCATCATGTCCGCGGCACCACCTTTGCCGGGGACACCTCCCAGGTACGACCGGCAACACGCCCCGCGTGATGGCCAGCTGGCGCACCCTCGCCATCGGCGCCTCCGCGCGGCCGGAGTGAAGAACATCGCGGCCGGCCTCCGCCGCGATACCCGCGATCCTCGCCGCCCCAAGCGCTCGACTGTGCCCGCGGTCTCTACCTCAACGATCCCACCGCCTGGACCACACCACCCTCTCCACGGGCTCGACGAGCCGCAGTGACCTCAGGCATCTACCACCCATCTCCGGCCGGGCCAAATCACGGATTCCGCGGATCCTCTCTCCCTGACGGCCCGGCCACCCGGGCTCCCGTTCACCACCCCCCTTCGAGGTAGCCGCCGTGATCGCCCACCTGCAGCGCGCCAGCCACACCGCCAGCCTGCTCGCATATATGTACGGGCCGGGCGAGCGCGGCACCCCCCACCTGATCGCGGCTGACGGCCACGGCGCCCCGATCGAGATGCTCGCCCAGCCCGACGCGCCGGCGTACCTGGCCCACACCCTCGACGCACCCGTCGAGCGCCTCGGGGCCCGAGCGCCCGAGCGGCCGGTGTGGGTCTGCTCGGTCCGCTCCGATCCCCGACACCCCGACCTGACCGACTCGCAGTGGGCCGAGGTGGCCCGCCGGTTGGTGGCGGCCACCGGCATCGCCCCGGAGGGCGATCCGGACGCCTGCCGGTGGATCGCCGTGCGCAACCAGGCCCGCCTGGTGCACGTCGTGGCCACCCTCGCCCGCGAGGACGGCGGCGTCCACCACGCCTTCCGCGACGCCTTCCACCTCCAGACCAGTGCCACCGCATCGCCACCGAACTCGGCCACCTGCCCACGGCCCCACGCCCAGCACCCCGCGCCCAGGAGACCCACATGCCTGCCCCTCCATCACCATCAGCACAGAGCCCAGCGGCAGCGTCTTGGCGAAGGGCGCCAGCGACGACCTGTCCGCCACTCTCCTCAAGCACGCGGGTTTCCGGCAGATCGAGGACTGGTACGGCCGCCGCCACCGCCTGGCGACCACCACCCCGCAGGCTGAGCGCGTCGCCATCGCCTCCCACGCAGCCGAGATGCTCCGCGCCGCCCGGTACAGCGTCGACCTGGACCCCGACCTCGATGACGAGGCGCACGCGCTCGCCGACCGGTTCGGCTTCGCCGCGGAGTTCGTCAGTGCAGCGCAAGCAGAACTCGTCCGAGCGGGGAGACGAATTGAACCGTGCCAACGACTCGCGGCGTCAGGCCTGGCAGACCAGTCACTCACCCGACTCCACGAGCACGCCACGTCTGTGTTCCTCCTCGCCGACGAAGGCATCGTCGTACGCGTCAGCCCCGTCTCCCAGCGGCCACTTCTCGATACGGCTCGCTGACCCGCTGGCTCGTCGCGAACGGCTTCCCGGCGACGGAGCCCGCGGATATTCCACAGCCGCTCGTCTACGCTCCGACATGCGGTGACGTTCTGGCGCCACTACCCGCAGCCAGGAGGCAGCGGGCCACCGGCCGGCTCTCTGGGCGCCCTGCTACGTGAACTCCACTCCTTGCCGGCGCCACCGATCCCGCTCCCCCGGTTTCAGCCCCTCAACTCGTTCAAGAGCTCCGTGGAGTCGAGCTGCTACCTGACCTCGGCCCAGCGTGAGTGGTTGGCCGCGCGGCGGGAGGAGCTTCTGGACAGGCACGGCAAGCTCGACTTTCCTCTGGGCCAGGGCCACATCCACGGCGGCGCCTATCCGGGAAACGCGCTCTGGAGTGGTGGCGGCGTGCGGCTGGGTGACTAGGACGAGGCTGCGTTTGGCCCCCGCGAGATCGACCTGGCCAACACCTTCCAAGGGGTTCGGTTCGGGCGCACCGTCGCGGACCTCGACGAATTCAGCCTCGGGTATGGATACGACCTCCGGCAGTGGGACGGGCTGCCCGTCCTGCGAGCGATGCGGGACCTGCACACACTCGGCGCCTTCATACGACGCGCGGGCCGAGGGGACATAGCGGCCGGCAAGCAGCTTTCACACCGGATCGCGACGCTCATGGACGGGAGGGAAACAGCCTCCTGGGTTACGGCCTGACCAGTACTCATCTTGAATCGGTCGAGGACGCACGTCCCCGCGCAACTTCCTTGGGTATGCGCTGATACGCACTCCGTGGACCCTGCCGATCGTCGCATAGTACCCCGTCACCGGCGCCGCCCACCCAACGGGTCGGAAAGGTTCTGAACCTTCCCTCAGAGGGCATCCGATCTAGGTGAATTGCCCATTCTGTTCTAGTAAGTCCCTCGCCAGGTTGGCGCCGGCTCGACTGTTATGCGCTTGGCGAGGTTGTCGATCGAGGCGACGGATCCATGACCGACCTCATGGGCCGCCGCCTCACCGGAGAGAACACCATCTTCCTGGCGCGACGTGACATCACCGGATCAAATACGCATACCGGGATAAAACAACGGGAGAAAACGACCTCTCAGCGGGACCCCGGCCCAAGGTCCGCGAGCAAGTCGTCCAGCACCGTTTCCTCCTCGACCCGGACACCGCACTCGGCGAGAGCGACGGCCAGAGCAGGGTCCCAGGGAGTTGCGGCGGGCGAGCCCGACAGGTTCGGGGTCTCGGCCGCCGCGGTCACTGCTGCTCGGTAATCGGCGGCCGTGTAGCGCCAGGGCCGCCACGGGACGCTTCGCGCCAGCGCTGCGGCGATGCGCACACCGCCCCAGTCGAAATCGCCGTGGTAGAGAAGGCGGGCTCCACGCTTGGACAGGTCGCGCAGCAAGGTGAGCGCGGCGGCCGACGGTTGCCCCTGGAGGCACACCATGGGCGGGCAGTCCGGGCCGAGAGCGTCGGCGGCGGCGGACAGCACGGCCGGGTTCTCACAGATGTGAACGGCTCCCGTCGTCGGGACGGAGGCTACCGGTGCACGACCGGTGAGGGAGCGAAGGGTCAGCACCGTCGGCTCCCCCGCGTCGGCCATCCAGTCGAGGGGTGGCGTACCGCGCAGGTTGAGGGTGAGGACGGTCGACGACAGGTCGTCCTTGAGCAGGCCGACCGAGGCCCACGCTTCCCGCCGCCACTGCGCACCGGAGCCGGCGGGGAAGCCGGTGAGGCAACGGATGCCGGACAGGACGAGAGTGGCGAGCGGCGTCCCCTCGTCCAGGGCGTGGGCGCCCGAAAGGTTCTGTGCCGCGAACGTCGCCCGCGATGTCGGGGGTGACGCGGGCAGCACACGCAACGCGCGCACGGCGGCCTCCACCAGTGGACCCGCTGCTTCCGGTGTGCGGGCGAGGCGCCGTACGAGACCGTCACTGCGGATCCGCTCGGCCCAGCGGGCCAGCTCCGCGTCGAGAACGGCGAGCGGGGCGTACGCCTCCTCCCAGGCCCGTTCCTCCCTGTTCCGTGTCTCGGCGTGGAGTATGACCGGGCCGGTGAGCGCGACGACGGCCGCCGCCAGTCCCTCGGGGCTGACGCCGGAGCGGCGCAGGATCTCGTCAACGGTGGCGAGGCGAATGCTGAGGGAGCCACTGGATCGCGGTGCCCGTCCCAGCAGGCGATCGGCGGCGCGCCGCTGGGATGCGTCGGGGTCGGACAAGGTGATGGAGCCGGTGAGCGGTCGGCCGCGGGCCATGCGCTGCCGCACGCGTTCTATGAGCCAGGCAAGGCCGGGATCGCCGAGCAGACGTCCGAGGCGCTCGGTGTCCACGTCGGTCCGGGCTTCTCCCGCCTGCGGCCCAGCCAGCACCGCGTCCGCGGTGGGGTCCGCCGGTGTCGTGCGTCCGGCCGCCGCCCGGCCTGCGTCGCGGTCAGGCGGGGTCGCCGAACCGTCTACGTCCACAACGCCCCCTGTCCACCGGCGCTGTCGACGGCGGCTGTCCGCCCTGGCTCACCGAAAGGACTCACCGGCCCGCCGTCGGTCCCCTCGCCGGAGCCGTCGGCGCCCGCAGCCGCCCGGGCTGCGCCTGTCCGCGCGCCCGGCTCCGTGCCGCGCCGCCGTTCGCTGCCGTCCCATTCCCACCGCGTCACCAGTACGGCGTCGATGTCGTCGACGCGGGAGAGCTGGGCGATGGCGATGCCCGGCACCTGCGGGTAGCAGGCCCATTCGCGTTCGCTGGTCATGACGACGTCGAGGTCGAAGGCGCGCAGCAGACCGAGGCACTTGGCGCGTGAGTCGTCGTCGACGCCGGCGAACGCCTCGTCCAGGGTGACCAGGCGCGGGGCATGCGCGCCGCCCGCGCTCGCGTAGTGGGAGGACGCGGCGGCGAACAGGGGGACGGACGCGGCCAGTACCCGCTCCCCGCCCGAGGCGGGTCCGGTGGCCGGCACCCACTTGCCGTGCTGATGGCGTTCGACGCCGAACTCGTGCCAGGACCGGTAGTCGAGGGCGGCGGTGAGGTCCTCCAGCCAGCTGCCGGCGCTGTCGTCGGCCTGCCGGCGGGCGATCTGCTCCTGGAGGAACGCGCCGACCGCGGCCCGGTCCTCGGGCGACCACGCGTCGGCGGACTGACGCAGCCGTTCGCGGGCCTGGGCCAGTCCCTGCGGGGCCCGGCGGGATGCTCGCCACACCAGCCGCAGCTTCATGCCCGTGGAGGTCGGGCGCTCCTCCAGCTCCCTGTTCATGGCGGCCACCCGCCGTTCGGCCGCCCCGATCAGTTCCTGCAGCGTCCCGGCGACCTCGGTGATCAGATGGGTCTGGAGGATCTCGCGCTCGTGTGCGGACAGGATGCGGGTCAGTTCCGTGACCTCCACGGCCAGTGCCTCGGCGAGTTCGGGCACGGCCCGTTCCCGGCCCTGGTAGACGATGTCGACTCGCATACCGTCCTCGCTCGGGCGGGCGGTGGCGGTGTGGCCGTGCCGCGACAGCGCGTCCTGGAGCCTGCCGAACTCCTCGCTCAGCCGCTTCTGCACGCGCTCCCAGGCCGCGTCGGTGTCGTCGACCGAGGACAGCCGGGACTCGACGGCCCGCGCGAGGGCGATGGCCGGGGTCGCCGCCCACGTCCCTCCGCCGTCGTCCGGTACATCGACGTCGGGGAGCGCGACGGCGAGCAGCCCCGTCGCGGCGAACCGCTGGAGCGCAGCGACGGCTTCCTCACGCGCGGCGGTCGCCTCGGTGACGTCCTCGGCGAGCCGCTCGATGCGTCCCTCGGCGCGGCTGGCCCGCCGGTCCGCGTCCCCGTACTCCTCCCGGACCTGCCGCTGTTCCTGGTCGCAGACCCGGGCCGCCTCGGCCGTCTCCTCCAGTTGGCTCTGGAGCTCGGCGACGGCCGCTCCGACGGTCGAGCGGAGCGTCGTGAGGTGTTCGTCCGCCGCCGCGGCCACCCGGGCCGCCTCCGTGGCGCGCTCCGCGAGTTCGGACACGAGGAGTTCGGCCCGGTGGGTCTCCTCCTGTTCGCCGGTCACCGCACGCTCGGCCTCCGCGCGTTCGCGCAGTGCGGGCCACAGGGCCGCCAGGAGGGCGGTGTGGTCGGCGAGCGCCTGGCGCACGGCGCCCAGTGCCGTGTGGTCGGTGGGGAGGTTCAAGGCTGCCGCGGTGTCGGCGAGTTCGGCTGCCGCGCGCTCGGCCTGTCGCGCCGCCGGAGCCAGTTCCGCGGCCCGTTCGCCCCGCCGGGCGCGGGCGCGGCGGACCGCCTCGGCCGCGGCGGTGACGCGGGCGTGGGCGTGCCGCAGGCCGTCGTCGCCGGGCAGTGCAGCGAGTTCGGCGTCCAGCACGGCACGGCGCCCGGCCACGGCGCGGGACTCCTCGGCCAGTCGTTCCCGCTCCGCCGTCAAGCCGTCGATCTGGGCGCGCAGTTCTCCGATCCGGACGCGACGTGCCTGCTCCCGCGCTCCTTCCCCCACGTACTGGGCGCTGGCCTTGGCCCAGCTTCCGGTGAGCGCCCCGACGCGGAAGCGTCCGTCCGCGCAGACCCAGGTGTCGTGGCCGCCGACCTCCCAGGGGGCCTCGCCGGGCTCGTGCCCGCCTGCGGCCAGCCCGATCGAGGCGAGCAGGCGCGCGACCGTCTCCTCCCCCACGGCGGCGGCCCCGGCGTCCCCGGGGTCGACCGCCGGGTACAGCACGCGGTCGAGGCCGGTTCCGCCGAACAGCCCGACCGGGTCGAGCAGCACGTCATGGCCGTCCACCGCGACCGCGGAACCGTCCGGCCGCACCCAGGCGTCCAGGAGTCCCGACGCCTCCAGCGCGGCTTCCAGCCCCGCGCGGTCAGCTTGGGTGACGTGTGGGCGGAAGTCGACGAGCCGCCACAGCGGAGCACCGGGTCCGCGGTCCCGCACGCCGGGTGTGCGCGTCGAGGGAGCCTCAGGGCCGCGCTCCCCACCCGTTTCCAGGGCAGTCAGTTCTTCCGCTGCCAGCCTCTGCCCCTCCGCCGTAGCCGCTTCGCGGTGGGCCAGTCCTGCCGCCCGGTCGGCCAGGCGGGAGGCGGCGGCGCGATGCGCCTCGCCCGCCGCTGTACGGGCCGGCGGCGGACCGTGCAGTGAGCTCGCCCAGTCCTGTACGGCGTCCAGGACGCCGGGCAACCCGAGCACCCGCAGCTCCACACACCCGGAGAGGTGCTCCCGTACTGCCGTGACCAGCGCCCGCCCCTCCCGGGCGACGCCCTCCTCCGCCTCGGCCAGCCGCTCCTCGGCGTGCACGGCCTCCTCGTCGGCCTCGTCGACGCGCAGCCGGGCGGCCCGGTGCCACTCCTCGGCCTGCTCGGCCCGTGTGGCGAGTTCCGCCACGTGCTCGACGGCGCGCCGCCTGCTCGCGGTCGCCTCGTCCGCCTCCCGGCGCAGAACCGTGTCGGGGGCTCCCTGCGTCCTGGGGAGGTCGAGCCTGGCTGCCGCGGCGCTCTCGGCCACCCGGTCCCGGATGCCGTCCAGCGTCTCCCGGGCGGCCGTGAGCCGGTTGTCCGCGGTGGCGAGCCGGCCCAGTGCCCGCGTGTGTGCCTCGGACGCCGTACGCCGATCCGCCTCGGCCCGCTTCAGCTCCGCGGCCGTGCGGGAGGCGTCGTCCGACGCCCGGTCGAGCGCGCGGGCGTCGCGCATCTCGGGCCGGGACCGCAGCGTGGCGTCCTGGGCGGCCAGCCGCGCGGCCCGCTCGTCGAGGGCGGCGCCCCTCGCCCTGGCCTCCTCGCGGTCCGCCACCGCGCGGTCTCGGTCCGCCTGCGCCCTGGCGAGCTCCCGTTGCAGGTTCTCGTACCGGGCGTGTTCGCGGCGGGGCAGGCGGGCGCGGCGCCGGGAGGCGAGGCGGGCGTAGCGGCGGTAGTGGTCGAGGAACGCCGAGGACGCCTGTTCGGCCTCGCGGGCCGCCCGCAGTTCCTCCTTCTCCTCGTCCAGCGACCGGAAGGCCTCCGCCGCGTCGGCGACGACCGCCTGGTCCATCGGCGGCAGCGCCTCGGTCAGTGCCCGGGAGAGGGCGGCCTCGCTGGGGCGCTTGGACAGCTGGGGCTGACGCAGCTGGATCAGGAGGTCGACGAGGGCGCCGTAGCGCCGTTCCCCCAGCCCGAAGAGGGCTTCGTCGACGGCCCTGCGGTAGGCCTTCGCCGTGTCGTACACCATGCCGTGGCTGCCCACGGCCTCGGCGAGCCGGTCCCGGGACAGTGCCGTCCCGGTCGCGTCCAGCAGGTCGAGGTCTGCGCCGATCCGCTGGTCGGTGACCGCGAACCAGTGGCGGGCGATGCCGCGTCCGGCGACCGCCTTCAGTCCGCACACCAGCGTGCGGAAGTGCGCCTCGCCCGTGGGGCCGTCGAGCCGTCCGAACTCGATCCAGGTGTAGCCGAGCCGCTCGGGATGCGGGTGCGCGCCGCCCAGGAGCAGGTTCCACTCCATGCGTTTGCCCGGGTCGCCGTCGGGTTCGACGCGGCGGGCGGACAGATCGCCGTCCAGGAGGAACGGCAGGGTGAGGGCGAGCACCTTCGATTTGCCGGTGCCGTTGTTGCCGCGCAGCAGCAGCCGGCCGTCGCGGAACCAGAACTCCTCGATGTCGTAGTGGAAGAGGTCGACGAGTCCGATGCGCAGGGGTCGCCACCGGCCGGGAACGGGAGCGGGGAGCGCGGTCACTGGGTGGTTCACCTTTCGTCCTGCACGGGCTGCGTGGGCCGCGTGGGCTGCACGGTCGTGTCGGGGGGCCGTCGAGCCCCTCCGGGTTCCCTGACGACGGGCTCGCCGACCGCGTACCGGGCCAGGGCAGGCCGCGGTACGACGCCCCGTTCGGTGCGCTCGGCGAGTCCCAGCGCCACCAGCTTGGTCAGCGCCTGCTCGACGAGGTCGGGCTCCGCTCCCGGTTCCCTCGCCGTCTTGGACCAGAACCCGCCGTGCTCCACGGCCAGTTCCCGTACGCGGGCCGCCAGCTCCGCCGGCTCCACGGGCCCCGCCGCCCTGGCCAGGTGCCCCGCCAGCAACAGGGTGATGTGGCCGTGGGTGCCCTGCTCCGGCATGCGTACGTCGGTGAGGTCGTCCATCGGGTCGACCATGGCGATGCCCTCGGCCCGGATCTCCGGGACGAGTCCCGTCAGTTCGTTGATGCGGGCGGTGATGAAGCCGCGCTGCCGGGTGAGGTAAGCCAGTTCGCCGTCGGTCAGGTCGTCGAAGTACAGCACCGGGTCGTCCAGCAGGATGCGGGTCAGCTTCCAGCGGACCGCCCGGAACCTGAGCTCGTCGCTGTCGAGCGCGGTCCACGCGGTCATCTCCGCCAGGCGCTCCTCGAAGCCCTCGGCCTCGACCATGGAGGGGCCCCGCAGGGAGGCCGGCATCCCGGCCAGCACGCGCCGCCGCACGTCGTACAGCACATCGCCCGATCCACTGACATAGGCGTCCTCGTCGCCGGCCACCCGCCGCAGCACGCCGAGCCGCAGCAGCAGGCGGACGACGGCCGCGAGGTCGAGGCGCTCGTCACGCCGCTCCAGAGTGAACGCGATCCCGGCGGCGACGAGTTCGGGATCGGCGGCGGCCAGGACGACCTGCTCGGCGAGGCGTCCGAGCGCCACCTGCGACTCGCCACGTTCCAGCGCGGCCAGGGCCAGGCAGAGCAGGACGTAGCGGCGGCGGGTGAAGGGCAGAGCGCTGCGGGCGGCCTCGCGCGCGGGATGCGTGGCGTCGGTGAGGGTGCCCGGCGTCTTGCGCAGCCGTGCGGCGTCGGCGTCCGTGCGCAGTGCCCAGCCGACGTTGCGTTCGAACCACTCCCGCAGTTCGGCGGTGTGCCGGCGCACCAGCCGGAACTCGTCGGCGTACGGCCCGTCGGCGGTGAGCAGCGGCTCCTTCAGCAGGGCGCGTGCGGCCTTCTGGAGGTCGGCCTGCCGCTGGCCGTCGAGGACCTCGGCGAGCGGACCGCTCATCGGTCCTCCGCGAGCTGGGGAGCGGTGTCCCGTCGAGGGGCGGGGAAGGGGACGGAGGCCGATGCCGACACGGCAGCGTGACCGTGCCCGACCGTGAGGTCGACGATGTCGATGAGGTGGTCGGGGCCGCTGAACACACCGTCGGGCGTGTGCACTTCGGCTGTCGATCCGTCGTCGAGGGCGGTCAGCCGGATCTCCATCGAACCGTCCCCGCTGGTGGCCGCGGTGGTGGTCGTGCCCGGCCGCCAGGTGGCGAGCGCGTCGCCGAGCAGCCGCAGGAACAACTGGAAGGCGAGCGGGTCGAGTTCGCCGAGCCGGGACAGCCGCACCGGTCCGCCCGTCACGAGACGGTCCCGGGCCCGTCTGGTCTCCTCCGTCTGCCGGGCGGCGATCTCGGCGAGCCGGCGCTTCGCCTCGCCCCGGTCGGCCACCTTGCGCGGCTTGCCGCGCCGTTCATAGCTGCCCGTACGGCGCAGTTGGGGGCTGATCCGCAGCGGTCGCGCCTCGCTCCACGGGGTGGCGGCCGGCTCCGGGGTGGCCGTCCGTTCGGCGAGGGTGTCGGCGTCGACGGTGAGGTGCCGGGAGGAGTGCAGCCCGAACGCCACGCGCCACAGCCGGTGCCGTGCCGCGTCGTCCGGCGCCTGGGCGAACCAGCGCGCGAGAGTACGGAAGTCTGCCGAACGGTCCGAGCGTCCGGCCCGCCGCTCGTTGAGCTGCCGTACGACGGCCAGGAGCTGCGGGATCGAGCCCAGCGCCCGCCCGCGCAGCAACCTGGCCTGCGACTCCCGGCCCTCCCCCGACACGAACCACTCGGCGAGCCCGGACCACCGCGCGGCCCACCGCTCGTACGCCACCCCCTCAGCCCGCTCGGCCTCCTCGGGAGCGGCGTCGGCGGCCTCGCGGGCGGCGGCGAGCCGCAGCATCGGACCGACCCGCTCCTGCTCCTCCAGTTCCCCGATCAGCAGGGCGATCCGCCCGCCGAGGGTGATGAGGTCCTGGATGAAGCGCTCCAGGTACTGGATCAGCCGGTCCTTGTAGGCGAGGAACGCCTCGACCTCGATGTCGTGCAGGTCGATGGTGCGCTGCAGCGAGCCCATGAAGGCACGGGCGTTGTCCGCGAGGTCGGTGAACCGCGCCGTCAGCACGGACAGGGCCACGTACGTCTTGGCCGGGTCCGGCTCGTCCTCCATGGAGATCACCAGGAGCGCCCGCAGCTGCGTGACGATGTCGTGCAGCGCGACCGCCTGGAGTTCCCCGCGCCGCCCCAGCACCTCGTCGTACGTCCCCAGCGCCGCCTCTGCCGCCTCGCCGGCCCGGGTGAGCTGGTAGATGAACCGCCTGCGATAGAAGTCCTCGACCGCTGTCACCCGCGCGTGGTCCGGGTCGGCCCGCAGGTTGCCCCACTCCACGAGCTTGTCCAGCGCCTGCGTCACCGCTTCGAGGTCGACGGGCCGGCTCCCCGCGTCCAGGGCGGCGTACACGTCCTCCGGCCGCAGATGCACCGCGAACCGCTCCTTGGCGGCGAGGAACGCTCGCATCACCTGTCGGTAGAGGGTGGCGTTGGGGGTGGTGAGGTGGGCGAACGGGGAGTAGTCACTGGTGGTCATCTCGGCACATTCTTCCACCGCGGCCGCGAGCTCACGCGGGAGTTGCGGACACGCACTCCGCCCAGACGGTCTTGCCCGGGCCCTCGGGTCGCAGGTGCCAGCCCCAGCGGGCGGCGAGCGCCGCGACCAGCAGCAGCCCTCGGCCGCCGGTGTCCTCCGAGCCGGGGGCGGGCAGCGCTTCCTGCTCGGGCGGCGTGCATTCGCTACGGGTGTCGGTGACCTCGATCCTGACCGTGTGGGCGGGTGCACTCACCTGCAGGAGCAGATGGAAGTCCCGGCTGGGGACGTGGCCGTGCCGTACGGCGTTGGCGGTCAGCTCGCCGAGGACCAGCACGACGTCTTCGTGCGGGCCGGTGCCGTACGGAATGCCCCAGGTGTCCAGCCGATGCGCGGCCAGTCGGCGGGCGAGGCGGGCGCCCCGTGGCGTGGAGGTGAAACGCATCTCGAAGGTGCGGCTCAAGTCGTCCCTGTGACACGTGGGTTGGGAGGCGCTGACGGGGCTGGGGAGTTGGTTCGTCATGCGGACAACGGTGTCCCCGGTCGCGTAGCGTGACCAGTGGTGACGCACCGACGCGGGCCGTTGTACGCGTGGAGGCGGTACGGGTACGAGGTGCGCGGCGTGACGAGGCCGCCGGGACGGCGTTGAGCCAGGGAGGCGGTGGCGATGACCGAGGGTGTGGACGAGAGGGCCGAGACCGTGGTGGCGGACGACGCGGGACAGGCGACGGCGGACACGTCCGGCCAGGCCGTCGTCATCGCGTTCGGGCAGACGATGAAGACGCTGCGGGTGCGGGCGGGCCTGGAACGCGAGGAGTTCGGCCGGCGGATCGGATACTCGGCTCCACGGTCGCGTCGTACGAGCAGGGGCGGCGGATTCCGTCGCCCAGGACCATCGACCGGGCGGACGAGGTTCTGGACGCGGGCGGGTTGCTGACGGTGTGGAAGGAGCAGGTGGAGCGGGCTCAGTATCCGGTGTTCTTCCAGGGGATGGCGAAGCTGGAGAAGGAGGCTCTGGAGCTGCTCGCGTACGACACCCACGTTCTCAACGGCCTGCTGCAGACCGAGGAGTACATGAGGGCGGTACTCGACATGCGGCGCCCGGTCCTGGACCAGGAGACCGTCGAGCAGCGTGTGGCGGCCCGGTTGGCCCGGCAGGACATCTTCAGCCGCTGGCCCGCGCCGCTACTGAGCTTCGTGCTCGAAGAGGCGGCATTGCGACACCCCTGGGGAGGCAAGACGGTGCACCGCGGCCAGTTGGAACAGCTGCTTCTGATTGGAGAGAAGCAGAACGTCGAGATGCAAGTCATGCCGACAGACCGCGAGTACAACGCTGGCGTAGATGGCGCGTTCACGGTAATCACACGCAAGGACGGAATGCGGTTCGTCTATACCGAAGCCCAGGGAACCAGCGCCCTCCAGACCGAGCCGGAGCAGACGACTCTCGCCGCCGCCCGCTATGGGATCATCCGTTCGCAGGCTCTCCCCTCGCGAGAGTCGCGCGACTTCGTGGAAAGGTTGCTGAGATCGCTATGAACAGCTCTGAGTCCTCGGCCGTCGAACCCGGTCTCGCTTGGTTCAAGAGCAGCTACAGCGGGGCCGAGGGCGGTCAGTGCGTGGAGGTCGCTGCCGGTACGGGAGTTGTGCACGTCCGTGACTCCAAGGCCGTAACCGGACCCGTCATCCGTGTGTCACGTGAGGCGTGGGCGGGGTTCGTCGGGGAGGCCTGACGGTCGCACGCCAAGCGTGAGCCCTGCCGCCCGATCACGAACGGCAGGGCTCTCGCCCACCTCTACTTGGGCAGGTACGGGCTCGGCAGGAGGACGACGGCGGAGCCCGCAGCGGGCGAGGCGCCCGAGGCCCGCCGGGGGGGCAGCCGGTCCTCCCGGCGCCCTGTCGGCCGCGTCCGTCGCGGAGGAGCCCTCCGAGGCAGCCGTCATGGCGGAGTCGAGCCCGTCCGCGACCTCGCCGGCACAGGCCGGGGCCGGGACACCGACCAGTGCCCCGACCCAGGAGGAGCCCGCTGCCGCACGGGCCGAAGACCCCGCCGCCGCGCTGGCCGTGAGCATGCCCGAGGGGGACGGACCCGCCCCGGGTGACACCGCAGCCGTCGGCCGTCCCGGCCGCCCGTTGCTGGCCGGTGCGGCGGTGCTCGGCGCGCTGCTGATCGCCGTACCGGGGCTGCTGATGAGCCGGGACCGGACGCCGGAGAACCACGACCGGGTCGTCGCCGACCAGGCAGGCACCGTCCTCGGCGGCGGCGCGCCCCAGGACGCCGGGGCCTACGCGTCGTCCAGCCCCTCCGCTCCCGCCCGGTCCGCCCCCGAAACCTCTCCCCACCGCAGCCCTCGGGCCAAGACGTCCGCGGTGCAGCCGGTGAGCGAGCCGACACCGGCGAAGACGAAGGCGAAGAGGCCTGCCGCCCCGCCGAAACCGAAGAAGACCACGACATCCTTGTCACAGCCACCCGGGTGCTGAACGCCGGCCAGTCCCTCAACGCGAAGAAGGCCCGGCTGCGCATGCAGTCCGACGGCAACTTCGTGTTGTACGACGAGAACGGCAAGCCCCGTTGGGCGACCATGACCTTCGGCTCGAACTACCACGCGGTGTTCCAGGCGGACGGCAACCTCGTCGTCTACACCTCCGACAACCGTCCCGTCTGGGCCAGCAACACGGCCGGTCACAACGGTGCCACGCTGCGGCTCCAGGGAGACGGCAACATGGTGATCTACTCCGGGTCGACCGCGGTCTGGGCCACCAACACCGTGCACTGACCGGTTCGGGCTCTTCAGAGAAGGCGGGCTCCCCGCCTCGACAGGTCACCGGCGGGCCGCGGTCCGGCACCCCGCGGTGCCGGACCGCCGGGAACCGCTTGTCAGGCCCTGACGAGGGTGATGTCCTGCCGGCCGACGGCGTGGAAGGTCGGCAGCGGCAGACCGCCCGAGCTGCGCAGCTCCATGATCGTGGCCTCGACGTGGGCCACGCCGGTCACCAGCTTCTCCGAGGTGACCCTGCCGGTGTTCTCCCAGCGGTGTGCGGCGCCGTCGCACACGGCCCGGGTGCCACCGATGCCGTGCCGCTGGTTCGGGGACTCCTGGCCGACCGAGGAGCTGATGAACACCGGTCCGCCGGCGTCGGCGCAGGTGTAGGTGCCGGAGAGGGTGACGGTGCCGTCGGGGGCGAGACGGCCGGTGGTGTCGACGGTGACGGACTCGCCGGGAGCGGCGGCCGCGGGGACGACGACGGCGCACAGCAGGGCGGCGGAAGCGGCGGCCGCGGCGAGCAGGGGGCGCAGGGGCATGATGTCCTTCCCGGATCACGAGGTGGGGGGATGCCCTGGATACCGGGCGACCGGGCACGGGAGTGTGATCGTCACTCTCTCGGTGGCGCGTCCCACCGTGCCGGGGCCGCCCGCGGCGTCCCGGATCCGCGGCGTCCGTCGTGGCGGCGTCCGGAAGTTGTCCACGTGTTGTCACAGCTCGCGGCAGGGGGTTCCCCGGCGTTCACGGCGAGAGCATGGTCTGGTCATGCCGGTCGGCGTCCGTGCCGGAGGCAGACCCCGTGGAGGTGCGCCATGTGTTCCCACCAGTCTCCGAGCGCGACGGCCGACCGCGGCCTGGCGCACATCGTCGCCGCCCACCCCGAGCAGGGCTGGACCCTGCTGTGCGACGGCGCGATCGTCTTCGACGACACCGGCGAGCTGCACCCCGACGGCAGCGTGGTCCCGCCGCACCGCGGCCCGGCCGACCGCCTCGCCGTCGCCGCCTGACCCGGCACCCGGGGCCGGGCACGGCCCCGGAATCCTGACTCTCATTCAGCCGGGCACCCGAGGTGACCAGCAGTGATGCCGGGGACCTAAAATGATCAACGTGCCCGAGCAACACGCCCCGCGGTCCCTCATCGTCACGCTCTACGGCGCGTACGGCCGCTTCCTGCCCGGCCCGGTGCCCGTCGCCGAGCTGATCCGGCTGCTGGCCGCCGTGGGCGTGGACGCGCCCTCCGTCCGCTCGTCGGTGTCCCGGCTGAAACGGCGGGGGCTGCTGGTCCCGGCCCGTACCGCGCAGGGCGCCGCCGGGTACGAACTCTCCGCCGAGGCACGGCAGTCGCTCGAAGAGAGCGACCGCCGGGTGTACGCCTCGGCGCCGCCGGAGGACGAGAGCTGGGTGGTCGCGGTGTTCTCGGTGCCCGAGTCGGAGCGGCAGAAACGGCACGTGCTGCGCTCCCGGCTGGCCGGACTCGGCTTCGGCACCGCCGCGCCGGGCGTGTGGATCGCCCCGGCCCGGCTGTTCGAGGAGACCCGGCACACCCTGAGCCGGCTCGGCCTCGCCTCGTACGTGGACTTCTTCCGGGGCGACCACCTCGGCTTCGCCGCCACCGCCGAGGCGGTCGCCCGCTGGTGGGACCTGACGGCGATCGCCAAGGCGCACGAGCAGTTCCTCGACGCCCACGAGCCCGTGCTGCGCGGCTGGGAGCGCCGGGCCGACACGCCGCCCGAGGACGCCTACCGCGACTATCTGCGCGCCCTCGACTCCTGGCGCCACCTGCCGTACACCGACCCCGGGCTGCCGGCGAGCCTGCTGCCCGCCGACTGGCCGGGTGCCCGCTCGGCGGCCGTCTTCCACGCGCTGCACGAACGGCTCCGGAACGCCGGGGGAACCTTCGTCGGCCTGTGACGTGTTCGTCGCGGGCCCTGGCCCACAGTCCGGGCTGGGGTGGCGCTCGGCTGGATTTTGCCGGTCACCTCCGCACGGAAGAGCCCCCGGTCGTCGGGGGCTCTTGCGTCGGTGCCGCGTCACAAGGTCACGGCGCGTCAATAAGGCGGTAACAGCGGAGCCTGATGTGCGGGACGGGCCCACTGGCGGGGTAAGCCACCCGTTACCGGGACGAAGGTCCCGTCAGGGGGGCGCCGACAGCCTCCGAGACGGGGCCCGTACCATTCCTACAGTTGAAAGCAGGACAATCAGTGATCGCCTGCGCCATGAACGGAACCGCCGTGTACGAACCGCCTTCCGCAGCCGCCTCCTGGCGTATCGCGCTGCCGCACACCGTCGCGGCCGTGCCGGTCGCCCGTGCCCTGGTGCGTTCGGCGATGGAGGAGACGGACCACGCGGCCGACGCCGACACCGCCGAACTGCTCACCGCGGAACTGGTCGCCAACGCCGTGGAGCACACCGCCGGCCAGGGACCGATAGAGCTGGTCGTCGAGCTGCTGCCGGGCGGCTGCAAGGTCGAGGTGCACGACCCGGACCCGGCGCCGCCCGGCCATCTCACCCGTCCGGTGATCGAGGAGCCCGACCTCATGCAGGAGGGCGGCCGCGGCCTGCTGCTGATCCGCGCCCTGAGCGCGTCCTGCGGGCACCGCCCCACCGAGTCCGGCAAGGCGGTGTGGTTCAGGCTTCCTGTAGTGCCGCGTCAGTGGCGTCCGGCGTGACCGCGCCGTCCCCGGCGGCCAGCGTGGAGTTCCGGCGCCCGTAGCCGAGATAGACCAGCAGGCCCACGGCCAGGAAGACGGCGAACTGGAGCCAGGTCGTCCACCCGGTCTCGTACATCAGATAGAGGCAGAAGCCGACGCCCAGCAGCGGGGCGACCGGGTGGAGCGGCACCCGGAAGGTGCGGGCGAGGGCCGGTTCGCGGCGGCGCAGGGCGATCACCGCGATGTTCACCACGGCCATGATCGCGAGGGTGCCGATGGTGCACAGGTTCATCACCGCGTCCAGCGAGGCGAAGGCCGCCGGGAGCGCGAAGACGGCCGCGACGACGAGGGTGCCCGCGACCGGGGTGGCGGTCCTCGGGGAGACCTTCTCGAAGACCCGCGGGATCAGCCCGTCCCGGGACATGGACATCAGGATGCGGGTCTGGCCGTACATCACCGCGAGGACGACCGAGGCGATGGCGACGACCGCGCCGAAGGCGATCACCCCGCCGCCGATGGTGGATCCGGTGACCTGGTTGACCACGTAGGAGAGGGCGGCGGGACGCCCCGCGACCTGGCCGCCGCCGATGGCGCCGATGGCGGCCAGCGCGACCGCGCAGTACAGCAGCGTGACCACGCCCATGCAGACGAGGATGGCGACCGGGACGTCCCGGCGCGGGTTCTTGGCCTCCTCGCCGGCCGTGGTGATCGCGTCGAAGCCGATGTAGGAGAAGAACGCGGCGGTGGTGCCGGCGCCGATGCCGCCGAGGCCGGCCGGCGAGAACGGCACGAGGTTGCCGTGCCTGAAGGCGCTGAAGCCGATCACGCAGAACGCGAGCAGGATGACGAGCTTCACGGCGGCCATCGCGGCGGTGGCACGGGCGCTCTCCCGCACCCCGCGCACCAGCAGTACGGCGGCCATGGCGATGACGACGACCGCGGGGAGGTTGACGATCCCGCCGTCGCCGGGGCCGGCGGACAGGGCGTGCGGGAGCTGGAGCCCGGTGAGGCTGTGCAGCAGCTCGTCGACGTACTGGCTCCAGCCGACCGCGACGGCCGAGATCGAGACGCCGTACTCCAGGAGCAGGCACCAGCCGACCAGGAACGCGGTGGACTCGCCGAGGCCGGCGTAGGCGAAGGAGTACGACGATCCGGAGACCGGGATCGCGCCGCCCAGCTCGGCGAAGGAGAGGGCGGTGAAGACGCAGGTGACCGCGGCGAGGACGAAGGAGACGACGACGGCCGGGCCGGCCTGGGCGACCGAGTCGGAGAGGCCGACGAAGATGCCGGTGCCGACGATCGCGCCGATGCCGAAGCAGATCAGCTGGAAGAGGCCCATCGTGCGGCGGAGGCCGTGGCCCTCCCGGTCGGCGCCGGATTCGGCCACCAGGAGGTGCGGGGACTTGATGCGGGGCATGCGGGTGGTGCTCGTTTCTGGTGGTGCGGGTGCGATCCCGGGTCGGTCGCGGTGGCGGCTCCGGCGAGGGGTGGTGCCGGGCCGCCGCACAGCATAGGGGCTGAGAAGGTGGCTGGTCAGGCGAGCGTGGCCACCAGGACCGCCTTGATGGTGTGCATCCGGTTCTCGGCCTCGTCGAAGACGACCGAGTGCTCGGACTCGAACACCTCGTCGGTGACCTCCAGCTCGGTCAGTCCGTGCCGCTCGTGGATCTCGCGGCCGACGGTGGTGCCGAGGTCGTGGAAGGCCGGCAGGCAGTGCAGGAACTTGACGTCCGGGTTGCCGGTGGCGCGCAGCACGTCCATGGTGACGGCGTACGGCCCGAGCAGCGCGATCCGCTCGTCCCAGACCTCCTTGGGCTCGCCCATCGACACCCAGACGTCGGTGGCGACGAAGTCGGTGTCGCGCACGCCGTCCTTCACGTCCTCGGTGAGGGTGATCCGGGCGCCGGACACGCCGGCCAGCTGCTGGGCCAGCTCGACGATGGTCCCGTCCGGCCACAGCAGCCGGGGCGCGACGATCCGGACGTCCATGCCGAGCAGGGCGCCGGTGACCAGGTAGGAGTTGCCCATGTTGTAGCGGGCGTCGCCGAGGTAGGCGAAGGCGATCTCGGCGAGCGGCTTGTCGCAGTGCTCGGTCATGGTGAGCACGTCGGCGAGCATCTGGGTGGGGTGCCACTCGTCGGTGAGGCCGTTGTAGACGGGCACCCCGGCGAACGCGGCCAGCTCCTCGACGACCCCCTGGCCGTGCCCGCGGTACTCGATCGCGTCGTACATCCGGCCCAGGACCCGGGCGGTGTCCTTCACCGACTCCTTGTGCCCGAGCTGCGAGCCGGCCGGGTCGAGGTAGGTGGTGGACGCCCCCTGGTCGGCGGCGGCCACCTCGAAGGCGCAGCGGGTGCGGGTGGAGGTCTTCGCGAAGACCAGCGCGATGTTCTTCCCGCGCAGGTACTGCGTCTCGGTCCCGGCCTTCTTGGCCGCCTTCAGCTCGGCGGCCAGCTCGACCAGCCCGCGGAACTCCTCCTGGGTGAAGTCCAGCTCCTTGAGGAAGTGGCGGCCGGCGAGGGCGGTCGGGACAGTCGCCATGGGGGCGCTCCAGCGGTCGGGGTCAGCTTCAGGGACTTTGGAAGTCTATACGATGTTACACATTTCTATACAGAGGCCTGGTGTCGGTGCTGTGGTATGTCACATGCAACGCGTCACACGGCGTCCCGCTGCACCGGGCAGCTCATGCACCGCGGCCCTCCCCTCCCCCGCCCCAGTTCGCTCCCCGGGATCTCGATCACCTCGATTCCCTGTTTGCGCAGATGGGTGTTGGTGGTGGAGTTGCGTTCGTAGGCGACGACAACCCCGGGTTCGACGGCGAGCACGTTGCAGCCGTCGTCCCACTGCTCCCGCTCGGCCGCGTGCACGTCCTGGGTGGCGGTCAGGACCCGGATCTCGCTGAGCCCGAGGGCGGCGGCGATCGCCCGGTGCATGTGCTCCGGCGGATGGTCGGTGACCTTGAGCTCCGTGTCGTCGGTACCCGGTTCGATGGTGTACGAGCGGAGCATGCCGAGCCCGGCGTACTGGGTGAAGGTGTCGCCGTCGACCATCGTCATCACGGTGTCGAGGTGCATGAAGGCGCGCCGCTTCGGCATGTCCAGGGCGACGATGGTGCGCGCCGAGCCGGCCGCGAACAGCTTGTGCGCGAGCATCTCGACCGCCTGCGGGGTGGTGCGCTCGCTCATGCCGATCAGCACCGCGCCGTTGCCGATGACCAGGACGTCGCCGCCCTCGATGGTGGAGGGATAGGCGGCCTGCCCCTCCGACCAGACGTGGAACGTCTCGCCACGGAAGAGCGGGTGGTGCCGGTAGATCGCCTCGAAGTGCACGGTCTCGCGCTGCCGGGCGGGCCAGCGCATGGCGTTGATGGAGACGCCGTCGTAGACCCAGGCGGAGGTGTCGCGGGTGAAGAGGTGGTTGGGGAGCGGCTGGAGGAGGAAGTCGTCGAGGTCCATGACATGGAAGCGGACCGAGGTGGGCTCCTCGTGGGCTTCCAGGAACTCGCGCTTGGTCATGCCGCCGACCAGCGCCTCGGCCAGCTCGCGGGCCGGCAGTCCCGCGAAGGCGGCCCTCAGGTGGTCGGTGGCGAGCGGGCCGTACTCCTTCTCGTCGAAGACCCGGTCCAGGACGAGGGCGCGGGCGGCCGGGATCGCCAGCACCTCGTCGAGCAGGTCGCCGAAGAGGTGGACGGCGACCCCGCGGTCGCGCAGCACGTCGGCGAACCCGTCGTGCTCGGCACGGGCCCGGCGCACCCAGAGGACGTCGTCGAAGAGGAGGGCGTCCTTGTTGCTCGGGGTGAGCCGTTTGAGCTCCAGATCCGGCCGGTGCAGGATGACGCGGCGCAACCGCCCGGCCTCGGAGTCGACATGGAATCCCATGCCTCCATCCTGACCACCACGGACCGCCTTCATCCCCCGCAGAACCGTTTCGTGTCCCGGCCGCCCGGCCGTTTCCTCTTCTCGTCCCCTTGACGACAAACGACGAGGGCGCGATTATTGTCATGTTGACTCTAAATCGCGAGGGGGTTCCATGGCCGACATCACCCGGCGCCTGGGCTGGCGGCATCTGCGCGGCGCGCCGACGGCGCACGTCAGACACCACCGGGGCGGGAAGCTGGTGCACGACGGACCGGGGCTCAGCTTCTGGTTCCGCGCGCTCACCGCGGCCGTCTCCGAGGTCCCGGTGGACGACCGCGAGCTGGCGATGACCTTCCACGCCCGCACGGCCGACTTCCAGGACGTCGCGGTCCAGGCGACCGTCACCTACCGCGTCGGCGACCCGGCCGTCGCCGCCGCCCGCCTGGACTTCTCCATCGACCCGGACACCGGTGTCTGGCGCGGCACACCCCTCGAACAGCTCGGCACCCTGCTGACCGAGACGGCCCAGCAGCACGCGCTGGACGCGCTGGCCCGCACCCCGCTGGCGCAGGCGCTGGTGGACGGGGTGGTGGTGGTCCGGGAACGGATCGCCGCCGGCCTGGCGGCGGAACCCCGGCTGCCCGCCACCGGCATCGAGGTGGTGGCCGTCCGGGTGATGGCGCTGCGGCCGGAACCCGAGGTGGAGCGGGCGCTGCGCACCCCGGCCCGCGAGCAGATCCAGCAGGAGGCCGACCGGGCCACCTACGAGCGGCGTGCGGTGGCCGTCGAGCGGGAGCGGGCGATCGCCGAGAACGAGCTGGCGAGCCAGATCGAGCTGGCCCGCCGCGAGGAGCGGCTGGTCGAGCAGCGGGGCACCAACGCGCGGCGCGAGGCCGAGGAGCACGCGGCGGCGGACTCGGTCAGGGCGGCCGCGGAGGCGACCCGGACGGTGAAGCTCGCGGAGGCGGAGGCGGCCAGGTCCGTGAAGCTCGCGGAGGCGGAGGCCGCTCGGTCGCTGAAGCTGGGCGAGGCGGAGGCGGCGCGGACGGTACGGCTGGCGCGGGCCGAGGCCGAGGGGGCGCGCGAGGTCGGTGCGGCGCGAGCGGAGGCGCAGGCCGCCTGGCTGGCCGCGCACGCCGACGTGGACGTGGCCACGCTGCACGCCCTCACCGGCACACGGCTCGCCGAGAACCTGCCGCGCATCGACAGCGTGACCGTGTCGCCGGACGTGCTGACGGGGCTGCTGGCGAAGCTGGGCTCGGCGGAGCAGGCGTGAAGGCGGCGCGCACCACCCCGGCCGAGGTCCGCACCGCGCGGCCGGCCGGCGCCGGGGACCGCTCCGCCCGGTGCGCGGGGGCGGCGCCATGAGCCTCGCGCCACGCGCCGTGCTCGTCCACCGGACCACGGAGTACGAGGAGTTGCTGGCCCGGCACGGCACGCACGGCCAGGCCGCGTTCTTCCTGGCCTCCCGGGGCCGGGACGTGGCCGAGGTCGCCGAACGGCACGGGCGCACCCGGCGGGCGCTCGCCGAGGTTTCCTCGGCGGTGCCGCAGGCCTGGCGCCAGGCCCGGGTCGAGCGGGCCGACCTGGACCGCTTCCTGTTCGCACCGGAGGACGTGGTCGTGGTGGTCGGCCAGGACGGCCTGGTGGCGAACGTGGCCAAGTACCTGGACGGCCAGCCGGTGATCGGCATCGACACCGACCCCGGCCGCAACCCGGGGGTGCTGGTGCGGCACCGCCCGGCACAGGCGGCCGTCCTGCTGGCCTCGGTCGCCGCCACGGCCACGCGGGCCGACGAGCTGACGATGGTCGAGGCGGTCGCCGACGACACGCAGCGGCTCGTGGCGCTCAACGAGATCTACCTGGGTACCGCCGGTCATCAGACCGCCCGATACCGCCTGGGCCTGGAGGGCGACGGGGGTGTCGTCGAGGCCCAGGCCTCCTCCGGGGTGCTGGTGGGCACCGGCACCGGGGCCACCGGCTGGCTGCGCTCGGTGTGGCAGGAGCGCGGCGCCCGGCTGCCGCTGCCCGCCCCCACGGAGGACCGCCTCCTCTGGTTCGTCCGGGAGGCGTGGCCGTCGCCGGCGACCGGGACCGCCCTGGTCGCCGGCGAGCTGACCGCCTCGGCGGCGCTGACCCTCATGGTCGAGTCGGACCGTCTGATCGCCTTCGGCGACGGCATCGAGACCGACGCCCTGGAACTGACCTGGGGTCAGACGGTCCGGGTGGGGGCGTGCGCGCGGCGGCTGCGGCTGGTCTGCTGACCTGCCGCGGCCCGCCGCGGTTCACAGCCGCGGGTCGACCGGCTCCGACTCCAGGGCCAGGATCCCGAAGACCGCCTCGTGCACCCGCCACAGCGGCTCGCCGTCCGCGAGGCGGTCCAGGGCCTCCAGGCCGAGGGCGTACTCGCGGATCGCCAGGGACCGCTTGTGGTTGAGGAAGCGGGTGCGCAGGCGGGCCAGGTTGTCGGGGCGCGTGTACTCCGGGCCGTAGATGATCCGGAGGTACTCGCGGCCCCGGCACTTGATGCCGGGCTGGACCAGTCGGCCGTCGGTGCCGCGCACCAGCGCGCCCAGCGGCTTGACGACCATGCCCTCGCCGCCCCGGCCCGTCATCTCCAGCCACCAGTCGACACCGGCCCGCACCGACTCGGGGTCGCCGGTGTCGACGTGCAGGCGGCGCGTGGTCTGCAGCAGGCCGGTGGGGTCGTGCTCCACCAGCCGGTCCAGGAGACCGAGTTGCTCGTCGTGCGGGAGTGCGGCGAGGCTGCGGCCCTGGACCGCGAGGATCTGGAAGGGGGCCAGGCGCACCCCGTCCAGGCCGTCGGTGGTCCAGCAGTAGCGGCGGTAGGCGTCGGTGAACGCGGCCGCGTCGGCGGCGCGTTCGCGCTGCCGGTCGAGCAGCTCGGCGACGTCCACACCGCGCGCCGCGGCCCGCTCCAGGGCGGCCAGCGCGCCGGGGAGGACGGCGCCGGAGGCGGCGCCCACGGCCGCGTACTGGGTGCGCAGCAGCCCGGAGGCCTTCAGCGACCAGGGCAGCAGTTCGGCGTCCAACAGCACCCAGTCGGTGGCGAGTTCCTCCCAGAGGCCGGCCGCGTCGACCGAGGCGCGGATCCGGCCGAGGACCTCCTCGGTCACCGACGGGTCGTCGAAGAACGGCCGCCCGGTGCGGGTGCAGAGGGAGCCGGTCGGGCCGGGGTCGACGCCGAAGCGCTTGTGCGCGACCTCAGCGTCCCGGCACACCAGTGCCACCGCCCGCGAGCCCATGTGCTTCTCCTCGCACACCACCCGCGCGACCCCGTCCGCGGCGTACTGGGCGAAGGCCTCGGCCGGATGCTCCAGGTAGCCGTCCACGTGCGAGGTCGCCGTCGGCGCCATGGTCGGCGGGAGGTAGGGCAGCAGGCGCGGATCCACCGCGAAGCGGCTCATCACCTCCAGGGCGGCGGCCGCGTTCTCCTCGCGGACCGCGATCCGGCCGTGGTGACGCGTCTCGACGACGCGGCGTCCGTGGACGTCGGCCAGGTCCAGCGGCCGGCCGTCCTGTCCGCCGGGTGCCTCGACGCGCAGCGGCCGGGCCGGTTCGTACCAGACCCGCTCGGCCGGTACGTCGACCAGCTCCCGCTCCGGCCAGCGCAGTGCGGTCAGCTTGCCGCCGAAGACGGCGCCGGTGTCCAGGCAGATGGTGTTGTTCAGCCAGGTGGCCTCCGGGACGGGGGTGTGGCCGTAGACGACGGCCGCGCGGCCCCGGTAGTCCTCGGCCCACGGGTAGCGCACCGGCAGGCCGAACTCGTCGGTCTCGCCGGTGGTCTCGCCGTACAGCGCGTGCGAGCGGACCCGGCCGGAGGTGCGGCCGTGGTACTTCTCGGGCAGCCCGGCGTGGCAGACGACCAGCTTCCCGCCGTCGAGGACGTAGTGGCTGACCAGTCCGTCGATGAACTCCCGTACCTGTGCCCGGAACTCCTCGTTCTCACCGGCCATCTGCTCGATGGTCTCGGCGAGGCCGTGGGTGTGCTGGACCTTGCGGCCCTTGAGGTACCGGCCGTACTTGTTCTCGTGGTTGCCGGGCACGCACAGGGCGTTGCCCGAGCCGACCATCGACATCACCCGGCGCAGTACACCCGGGCTGTCCGGGCCGCGGTCGACGAGGTCGCCGACGAAGACGGCCGTACGGCCCTCGGGGTGCACGCCGTCCTGGTAGCCCAACTTGGCGAGCAGCGACTCCAGTTCGCTCGCGCAGCCGTGGATGTCGCCGATGATGTCGAAGGGGCCGGTGAGGTGGGTCAGGTCGTTGAACCGCTTCTCGGTGACGACGGTCGCCGACTCGATCTCCTCGGTACCGCGCAGGACGTGCACCTTGCGGAAGCCCTCGCGCTCCAGGTGGCGCAGGGAGCGGCGGAGTTCGCGGATGTGGCGCTGGATGACCCGGCGGGGCATGTCGGCGCGGTCGGTGCGGGCCGCGTTGCGTTCGGCGCACACCTCCTCGGGGACGTCCAGGACGATGGCGATGGGCAGCACGTCGTACTGCTTGGCCAGGTCGATCAGCTGCCGCCGGGACTCCTGCTGCACGCTGGTCGCGTCGACGACCGTGCGGCGTCCGGCGGCGAGCCGCTTGCCGGCGATGTAGTGCAGGACGTCGAAGGCGTCCTTGGTCGCGCTCTGGTCGTTCTCGTCGTCGGAGACCAGACCGCGGCAGAAGTCGGAGGAGATGACCTCGGTCGGCTTGAAGTGGCGCCGGGCGAAGGTGGACTTGCCGGAGCCGGAGGCGCCGACGAGGACCACCAGGGAGAGGTCGGTGACGGGCAGGACCCGTCCGGTGCGCTGTGTCCCGGTCATGCCGCCTTCGCCTCCTTCTCGACGCCTGCGGTGGCTGTGCTCTTCTCGAAAACCGCCATCTGGGTGGGCGGCCCGACCTCGGGGTCGTCCGGCCCGACGGGGGTGAACGCGACCTGGTAGCCGTGGAGTTCGGCGACTCTGCGGGCCCAGGAGCGGAACTCCGCGCGGGTCCACTCGAAGCGGTGGTCGCCGTGCCGGGTGTGACCGGCGGGGAGAGAATCCCAGCGGACGTTGTACTCGACGTTCGGGGTGGTGACGAGGACCCTGCGCGGACGGGCGGCGCCGAACACGGCGTACTCCAGCGCGGGCAGCCTCGGCAGGTCCAGGTGCTCGATCACCTCGCTGAGCACCGCCGCGTCGTACCCCTTGAGCCGCTGGTCGGTGTAGGCGAGCGAGCCCTGGAGGAGCCGGACGCGGGCGGCCTGCCGCTCCCCCATGCGGTCCAGCTTGAGCCGCCGGGAGGCGATGGTGAGCGCCCGCATCGACACGTCCACGCCGACGATCTCGGTGAAGGACGGGTCCTTCAGCAGCTCCTGCACCAACTGGCCCTGACCGCAGCCGAGGTCGAGGACGCGGGCGGCTCCGGAGCGCTTGAGCGCGTCGATGATCGTCTCCCGGCGCAGCACCGCGAGCGGGGTCGGCTTCTGCTCCGTCTCCGTCTCCTCCTCGACCGCGTTGTCGATCTCCTCCACCTCGCTGTCGTCGGTCTCGGCGAGCCGGACCAGTTCCAGCCGTTCCATCGCCTGCCGGGTCAGCGACCAGCGGCGGGAGAGGTAGCGGCTGGTGATGAGCTTCTGCTCGGGGTGGCCGGAGAGCCAGCCCTCGCCCGCGCGCAGCAGTTTGTCGACCTCCTCGGCGGAGACCCAGTAGTGCTTGGCGTCGTCGAGGACGGGGAGCAGGACGTAGAGGTGGCGCAGCGCCTCGGACAGGGTCAGGGCCTCGGACTCCAGGACCAGGGCGACGTACCGCGAGTCACCCCACTCCGGGAACTCGGTGTCCAGCGCCACCGGTTCGGCGGTCACCCTCCAGCCGAGCGGCTCGAAGAGGTCCCGTACCAGGCCGGGGCCGCCGCGGGCGGGCAGCGCGGGCACCTCGATGCGCAACGGCATCGGCCGGGCGGGGGCTTCGGGGCGGGCCCGGCAGACGCCGCGCACGGCGCTGGAGAAGACGTTGCCGATCGCCACGGCCAGCAGCGAGGAGGCCGCGTACGGGCGGTCGTTGACGTACTGCGCGAGCGCCGCGTCGGGTGCGCCGCCGCGTCCCCTGCCCTTGCCGCGCCGGACCAGCGCGACCGCGTCAACCTCCAGGAGCAGCGCCGCCGTGCAGCGCTCGGCATCCGCCTCCGGGTAGAAGACGTGCGCGATGCCGTGCGAGGTGGTGAAGGTCTGCGCGCTGTCGGGGTGCTTGTGCAGCAGGAACCCGAGGTCGGTGGCCGGGGAGGCGGCGGTGCCGCTCGTGGAGATCGTCAGGAACACCTGTCCGAGTCTCCTCGGTCTGCCCCCTTCGGGACCACCGGTTTTTGCGGGCGCGGCGAGGTGACCAGAAGCGGCCTGGACCGCTCGGGCGGCGACCGGACCACTAATGACCACATGTACATTAGGGCTCGTGACCACGACGTCCAGCAGCGAGCCGCCCGCCCGGAAGCGGGTGCGGGCGCCCGAGGCGCATCGCGAGGCGATCCTCGACGCGGCCCGCGCCGCCTTCGCCGAGCGGGGATACGCGCGGGCCACCATCCGGGACATCGCCGGCCGGGCCGGAGTCACCCACGGTCTGGTGATGCGGCACTTCGGCTCGAAGGAGCGGCTGTTCCTGGCCGCCGTGCCCGGCACCCGCGACCTGCCGGAGCTGGTGCCGGGACCGCCCGGGACGCTGCCGGACAGGATCGCGCGGGCCTTTGTCGAGCGCATGGAGCGCGCCGACAACGGCGATCCGTTCCTCGCGGTGATCCGCAGCGCCGCCTCCGACGAGAGCGCGGCGACCGCCCTGTACGCGGCGATGCGGCAGAGCAGCACGGAGGCCTACCGCACGGTGCTGACCGGGCCCGACGCCGACGAGCGCATCGATCTGCTCGGTGCGCATCTCATCGGGATCGCGTTCAGCCGGTACGTGCTGCGCAGCGGGCCGGTGGCGGAGATGGCGCCGGACCGGCTGGTGCGCCACCTGGCCCGGACGCTGCGCTGTGCCCTGGAGCCGCTGGACACCGGGGATCCGGCCGGGGCCGGACCCGAGGAAGGGGAGTCACCGTCATGACGTCCACGCTGCCGCCGGTCCCGGCGTCGCTGGCCGGACGGGTCGTCGCACCGGACGACGCGCGCTACGAGCGGCTGCGCCACGGCTACGTGCACCGCGGCGCGCCCGCGGCCGTGCTGCTGCCCGAGGACGCGGGGCAGACCGCCGAGGCACTGCGGTACGCGCGCTCGCTGGGCTCGGTGGTCTCCGTGCGCAGCGGCGGGCACGGCATCAGCGGCCGTTCCACCAACGACGGCGGTGCCGTCGTCGACGTGTCGCGGCTCGACGAGGTGCGGGTGCTCGACCGGGCCCGGCGGCGGATACGGGTCGGAGCGGGCGCCCGCTGGGGGCGGGTGGCCCAGGTCCTCGGCGTGCACGGGCTGGCCGTCAGCTCCGGGGACACCGGTGACGTCGGGGTCGGCGGGCTGGTCACGGCGGGCGGCATGGGCTGGCTGGCGCGGCTGCGCGGCCTGACCGTCGACCATGTGACCGCGGTCGAACTCGTCCTGGCCGACGGCAGGTTCGTGCGGACGGACGCCGAGCGGGAGCCCGACCTGTTCTGGGCGGTGCGCGGGGCCGGCGGGAATTTCGGCGTCGTCACCGCCGTGGAAGTGGAGGCGTACGAGACCGGTGACGTGGTCTTCGCCAACCTGGTCTTCGACGCGGGGGACGCGGCGGCGCTGATCGAGGCGTGGGGCGCGGCGCTGGAGGCGGCGCCGCGCGAGCTGACCAGCTTTCTGACCTTCATGCCGGGCGGGGGGCCGGGCCGCCCGCAGCTGGCCCACGTCGCCGCGGTGTACGCGGGGAGCGCCGAACACGGCGCCGCCGAGAGGGCGTTGACACCGCTGCTCGGCATCGGCCCGCCGGTCCAGCAGCGGGCGGTACTGGCGCCCTACCCGGCGCTGGTCCCGGTGAGCGGCGTCGCGCACCACGGACAGCAGCAGCTGAGCGTCACCCGCTCCGGACTGCTGGACCACCTCACCCCGGGCGCGGCACGGGCGGTCGCGGCGGGGCTGGCATCGGGGCAGGTGCTGATGGTGCAGTTCCGTTCGGTGGGCGGGGCGGTCAACGACGTGGATCCCTCGGCCACCGCCTACGCCCACCGCACCCAGAACTTCGCGCTGATGTCCGCGACCGTGCCGGAGCTGGAGAGCGGCCTGGACGCGCACTGGGCACGGCTCGCCCCGCACCTGAACGGCATGTACCTCAGCTTCGACACCCGCCGTACCCCGCAGGTGCTGGCCCAGGCGTTCCCCGAGCCGGCCCTGTCCCGGCTCCGCGCCCTCAAGGAGCGCTACGACCCGGAGAACGTCTTCGACCGCAACTTCCCGCTGAAGTGACCGACGTCAGGAGGCGCCGTGGGTACGGGCGTCCTCCAGTGCCTTCTGGTAGGACGCGCCGGCCAGCTCCTGGAACTGGGCGAGCCGGGGCACGTGCGCCGACTTGGTCATCTCGGCGTGCAGGAAGGTGAGGTCGGCCGCGAGACCGACCATCGCGAGAGCGGCCCTCAGATACGGCTCCTGGTGGTCGGAGTCGTGCCGCGGCGTGCCGGGGCCGTAGGCACCGCCGCGCGCCGAGGCCACCACGACCCGCTTGCCGGACAGCGGGCCCTCGCCGGTGGCCGGGTCGACGATGAGCGGGGCGATCAGCACCCGGTCGAACCACGCCTTGAAGGTCGACGGCACCGAGAAGTTGTACATCGGCACCCCGAGCAGAATGGTGTCGGCGCGCAGAAGTTCCTCGATCAGCGGCCAGGTGATCGCCCAACTGGCCTGTTCCTCGGGCGTGGTGGCCGCGTCGCGGGCGGCGGTGAGGTCGCGGACACCCTCCTTCTCCAGGCGGTGCATCACCTCGATCTGGGCGTTGTCGACGTGCGGCACCGGGGCGGCGGCCAGGTCCCGGTAGATGTAGCTGCCTTCGGGGTTGGCCTTGCGCCAGGCCTCGGCGAACTCGCCCGAGATCTGGCGGGAGACGGAGCCCACGCGCGGGCTGGAGTCGAGGTGGAGCAGTGTGGGCATGGCGGAAAACCCCTGTCTGATCAGGTCGTTCATGTCGGTTCGTGGTCCATTGAAAGTCCGCGCGGCCGCGTTGTCCCGTAATCTGGCGTGGCAGTTCGTGACTGGAAGCGTTAGCGAGGATGACGGTGCTGGACGTACGGAAGCTGGTTCTGCTGCGTGAGGTCGGCGCCCGGGGTTCCATCGCCGCGGCGGCGCAGGCCCTGAACTACACCCGCTCCGCGGTCTCCCAGCAGCTCTCCGCCCTTGAGTCGGAGACCGGTACCGCGCTGCTGGACCGCGGCAGCAAGCGCGCCGAGCTCACCCCGGCCGGGCGGCTGCTGGTGGCGCACACGGACCGGATCGTCAGCCAACTGGAGGCGGCCGAAGCCGAGTTGCTGGCCGGCGGGGACGGGGAGATCGGCGGCGAGCTGCGGGTGGGCGTCCCGCTGCACGAGGGGCCCGCGCTGCTGGTGCCGGCGCTGAACCGGCTGCGCGAGGAACATCCGCGGCTGCGCATCACCCTGCACGGGGTGGCCCCGGACCAGGGGCGGCAGACGGTGCGGCTCGGCCGCCTCGACGCCGTCCTGGCCACCGGCTACCCGCGGGTGCCCGAACCGCGGGTGCCCGGCCTGTACGAGGAGGAGGTGCTCAGCGACCGGGTCCGGCTGATCACCGCTCCCGGGCACCCGCTGGCTCGGGCCGAGCGCCCCTGCGGACTGGAGGAGTTCGCCGAGGAGCCCTGGCTGCTCGACCGGACCTCGCGACTCGGCCGGCTCGCCCTGCACGCCTGCGCCGGCGCCGGGTTCGTGCCCGACATCGTCTCCGACATCGGGGACATGCAGGCCGTGTTCGGGCTGGTCTCGCTGGGCTGGGGCGTGGCCCTGGTGCCCGACCTGGTGCCGAGCCGGCCGGGGCTGCCGGTCGCCCGGATCACCCCGGCCGGTCCCGAACTGACCCGCCGTGTCACCCTCGTGGTGCGCGAGGGAGCCGTACACAGCCCGCAGGTGGCGGCCCTGCTGCCGGCCGTGCGGGAGGCGGCCGCCGAACTGGCCCGGGACCGGGACGCCGGCGGCCCGCTCAGCTGTCGATGACGCGGTGGAAGGCGACGGTGTCGAAGATGTCCTCCATCCGGACCGCACGCCCGTCGCGCAGCACCCAGGAGTGCACGAACGGCAGGGTCTCGGTGTGGCCGGAGAGCGAGACGACGTCCCGGTGGCCGAAGACGACCACCCGGTTCCCCTCCCGGACGAACTCCTCCGGGCGCAGCCGCATGCCGCCCAGCACGGTCGGCACGTGGGCCAGGAACTCCTTGACCCCGGCGTGCCCGTGCTTGGTGCCGCCGAGGCCGTACTTCGCCATGCCCTCCGGGTGCACCCACTCGATGTCCGGGTGGAAGGCGTCGAGCAGCGCGCCCACGTCCCGGGCGGCGAAGGCGGCGTAGGCGGCGTGGATCGGGGCGAGTGGATCGGTGGTGTGCTCGGTCATGTCCGTCTCAGTCCTTGAGGTGCTCGGGGTACAGCGCGGCCACGGTCCGTCGGATGCCCTCGCGCCAGGGCACCTTGCAGGGTCCGGTGAGGGAGCGGCGCAGGGCCGGGTCGAACTGGTAGGTCTCCCGGGTGACCTCGCTCGGCACCAGGTTCGCCTCGATGCCGGTCAGCTCCTCCAGGTGGCGGACGCAGTCGGTGATGCCGACCGGCTCGTCGCCGCCCCAGTTGGTCAGGGTCGCCGGGACGCCGGCCGCGCGCCACAGGTGCGGGACCTGCTCGACGAGGTCGTCGGTGTACAGCAGGGAGCACCAGTTCTGGCCCTGGACGGGGACCGGGATGGGTTCGCCGGCGAGCATCCGCTTGAGGTAGAGCATCGGCACACCGCCGTAGCCACCCGGGCCGTAGGCGATGTTGAGGCGGGCGATGACGGTGGGCAGGCCGAGGGTGTGGGCGAAGGCGCGGACCGTGCCCTCGGCGGCGATCTTGCCGACGGGGTAGGCGGGCAGCCAGTCGGCCCTGCCGTCCAGCGGGTCGGTCTCGGTGTACGCGTGGTCCAGGGTCTGCCGGGCGTAGAGAGCGCCCGTGGACACGTACAGGAACGCCTCGGCCGTGCGGCAGTGGGTCATCAGGCGGCCCGCGGCGACCGAGTTGACCTCGACGGCCGCGGTGAAGTCGCCGTCCTCGCCGCGCCGCACGGCCGAGTGGAAGACGTGGGTGAAGTCCTCGGGCAGCCCCTTGAGGGAGTCGTCGCCGGTGTCGTCCATGTCCCAGCGGAAGGTGCGGATGCCGTGCCGGGTGAGGTCGTCCTCGGCGCCGGGGGTGCCGAAGCGGCCCAGCGCCCAGACCTCGTTGTCCGCGGCCAGGGCCTTGGCCACCGGCCCGGCGACCTGACCGGTGGCGCCGGTGACCAGGATCTTCTTGCCGTTCACTGTTGTCTCTCCCGGGTGATCAGGCGTCGCCGAGGGCGCGGTCGAGCTCCTTGCGGAGGATGGACTGGAAGGTGGCCACGTGCTGCGGGCCCATCAGGGTGTAGTGCTCGCCGGGTACGTCGATGTAGCGGTTCGGCTCGGTGGTGTGCTCGTCCCAGCGGCGCAGCTCGTTGTCGAGCCAGTCCTGCTTGGTGCCGCGCAGCGGGACGGCGTAGAAGACGCTCATCGAGCGGACCTTGCCACTGGGGGTGTAGCTGCGGCCGAGGTCGGTGAGGCCGTCGGCGAGTTCCGCCCAGGCCTTGAACTTCTCGAAGGTCAGGTCGAGTTCGGCGAGCCGGCCCTCGGGCGCGTGGTCCACGAAGTACGCCAGCTGCTCGTCCTTCGGCAGGTGGCGCAGGCGCGCCGGGAGTTCGAGGGACTGCTTCTTGTCGATCAGCTCCAGGAAGAACGCCAGGTTGGCGGCGGTCTCCACGAAGTCCAGCTCGTCCATGCGGTACTTGATGTGCGGGGGCAGGTTGAAGCTGCCGACGAAGTCGACGCGTTCGCCCTGGTCCTGGAGGACCTTGGCGATCTCGAAGGCAACGGCACCGCCGTAGGAGTAACCGGCCACGGCGTAGGGGCCGTGCGGCTGCCGCGCCCGGATCGCCTTCACATAGGTGTCGACCATCTCGGCGAAGCTCTCGAAGGGGGTCTCGCCGGGATTGAAGCCGCGGGCACGCAGGGCGTAGAAGGGCCGGTCGCCGACGAAGTACTTGGCGAGGTTGACGAAGACGAGGACCTCGCCGACGCCGGGGTGGACGCAGAACAGCGGTGTCCTGTCGCCGCTCACCTGCATGGGCACGATCGGGTCGTACTCCTGCTCGCCGCCCGCGGTGCCGTCGAGGTGGGCGGCGAGGGCGCGGACGGTCGGGGCCCGCAGCACGGTGATGATCTGCAGGTCCGCGGCGCCGAGGCGCTGGGCGACCAGGGAGCGCAGCCGGAGGATGTCCAGCGAGGTGCCGCCGAGGTCGAAGAAGTTGGCGGTGGCGCTCAGCTTCTCGGGGTCGGTGTCGAACATCTCGGCGTAGATGCCCGCGAGGACCGTCTCGGTGTCGCCTTCGGGCGCGTTGTAGCCGCCGAGCCGGCGCAGCACCAGGTCGTCCACGGCGGCCCGGATCGCGTCGTACCCGCCCGCCTCCAGGCGCTTGCGCATGAGCGAGCGCTGGATCTTGCCGAGGCTGGTCTTGGGGAAGGCGTCCGCGGGCAGCGGCAGGATCAGGGCGGGCCGGAACCCCCAGTGCATGACGACGCTGCTGCGGACGGCGGTCAGCACCCGGTAGAGGGCGAGTTCGTCGCCGTCGGCGCACTCCGGGTGGAAGGCGATCACCAGTTGCTCGGTGTCGCTGCCGGGGGCGCGGGTGGGGAAGGCGGCGACGTAGGAGCGGGCCACGTCGTCGAGGCCTTCGAGGACCGACTCGATGTCGTGGCTGAAGTAGTTGACGCCATTGACGATGATGCTGTCCTTGCTGCGCCCGACGAGGGTGAGCCGCCCCTCGTCGAGGCGGCCGAGGTCACCGCTGCGGAACCAGCCGTCAGGGGTGAAGGCGTCCCGGGTGGCCTGCTCGTTGTTGTAGTAACCGGCGGTGATCATCGGGCCGTTGAGCTGGAGCTCGCCCACCTCGCCCGCGGGCAGCTCGCGGTGGTCCTCCTCGTCGGCGATCCGGATCCGCAGCCCCTCGACGGGACGGCCCAGGTTGGCGAACTCCTGGCCCCGGTCGGCGGCCGGGAACTCGACGGAGTAGATGCTGCCGGCGCAGGTCTCGGACATGCCGAAGGCCGGCCAGAGGGCGTCGGGGCGCAGGCCGTACGGGGCGAAGCGGTCGAGGAAGGTCTCGCCGGTGGTGCGCACGACGGCCTCGCCGCCGCTGATGATGTGGCGCAGCCGGGACAGGTCGAGGTCCTGGCCGTCCGCCCCGGCGAGGCGGTCGGCCTGCGTGTTGATCAGCCCCAGCAGGAAGTTGGGGGTGAAGGTCATCGTGACACCGAAGCCGGATATGAGGCGCAGGAAGTTCAGCGGCTCCTGCAGGACGACGGATGCCTCGACGTGCAGCTGGGTGCTGCCCGTGGACAGCGGCAGCATGTGGCACTCCAGCAGGGCGGCGACATGGTCGAAGGAGACCCAGTTGAGGGTGGTGTCGGCGGCCGTCAGCCAGTGGTAGCCGTTCTTGCCGGCCATGGAGGCGATCAGGTTGGCGTGCGAGAGCATGACCGCCTTGGAGTTGCCGGTGGAGCCGGAGGTCAGCACCAGGACGGCGGTGTCCTTCGGGTCCGCCTCGTGGCAGGCGTCGGCGGGCCGGTCGGCGTACAGCTCCTCCAGCGCGACGACCGACAGGCCCTCGGCGCGCGGGAGTTCGGCGGCGAGGGTCTCGCTGGTGACGATCAGCGGGTGGTCGAGGAGGGTGTCGACATGGGAGAGCTGGGCGGCCCACCGCTCCGGGTCGCCGCCGAGCGCGGCCATCGGGCAGGGCACGATGCCGCCCAGTTGGCAGGCCCAGAACGCGGCGAGGAACTCCCGCGGCCGCTCCAGCAGCAGGACGGCCTTGTCCCCGGCGGCGAGCCCGCGCTCGCGCAGGCCGCCGAGCACCGAGCGGGCCGCGTCGAGGAGTTCGGGGTAGCTCTGGAAGGGCGCGTCGGGGTCGGTGGCGGTCCGGGGGTAGCGCAGCCCGGATGCGGGGTGGTTCCGGGCGGCGTCGCGCAGCAGGTCCACGATGGTGCGGGTGGTGGATACGGCTGTGGTCATTGCGGTGCCTTCTCTTCCTGTCACGTCGGTGGCCGAGCTGTGGTGGCCGGGGACGGGTGGCAGCCGGGAGGCTCGGGCCACGGGTGGCGGCCTTCGCGCCGCGGCGGTACGGCGGATCGAATGGCGTACGGCATGGCGGGCAGGGGTTACGGCATGCCGTTCAGCTGGGGAAACCGGGCAGGGAAAAGCCCCGGGAAAGCACACCGGAGGCACGTTCGCCCAGGCTCAGAGGCTTCTGCAACAGATCACGACGGAACCTCGGAAACAGAAATCGAGCGTTCCGGGACATCGGGCAAGCACCTGTACATCGTCCCCCACCGACCAGGTCACTACCGGGAGCCACAGCGCCGGAGCTCCGAATACCCGCCGAGAATAGAAACCGGCGCACCGGCTTGTCAAAGGGCCCAGGAATGCGGCGAGTAAAAACCGGTTGAAGCAGAAAAGTGCGGTACCTGCGAATCCCTCCCGCAATTCAACCGCCACCCCTCGGCATTACGGCCCGGAAGGCCCGGAATGGGGAGGGGGCAATTTTTTCTTACACCGGGCGTCAGAATCCGCGACGGCCGAGCGAACAACCGCCCCCGGCCTTTTCGGCTCGGGGGCGGTCGTCCTGCGGGGCGCCGGTCAGGACAGCTGGGACTGGACCTGGGCGGAGATGAGCTCCAGGTGGTCCAGGTCGGAGAGGTCCAGGATCTGGAGGTAGAGGCGCCGGGCGCCGATCTCGGCGTAGCGGCCGATCTTCTCGACCACCTCGGCGGGGGTGCCGGCCAGGCCGTTGGCCTTCAGCTCGTCGACCTCGCGGCCGATCGCGGCGGCACGGCGGGCGACCTCCTGGTCGTCCTTGCCGACGCAGACCACGAGGGCGTTGGAGTACGTCAGCTCGTCAGCGCCGCGGCCGGCCGCCTCGACCGCGGCCCGGACCCGGCCGAACTGCCGCTCGCTGTCCTCGACCGAGGCGAACGGCATGTTGAACTCGTCGGCGTAGCGGGCGGTCAGCCTTGGGGTGCGGGTGGCGCCGTGGCCGCCGATCAGCACCGGGATCCGCGCCTGGGCGGGCTTGGGCAGGGCGGGCGAGCCGGTGAGGTCGTAGTAGGTGCCGTGGAAGTCGAAGGTGTCGCCGAGCTTGGTCTCCCAGAGTCCGGTGACGATCGCCAGCTGCTCCTCCAGGCGGCCGAACTTCTCCTTCGGGAAGGGGATGCCGTACGCCTTGTGCTCCTCCTCGAACCAGCCCGCGCCGAGGCCGAGTTCGACCCGGCCGCCGGACATCTGGTCGACCTGGGCGACCTGGATGGCGAGCACGCCGGGCAGCCGGAAGGTTCCCGCGGTCATGAGGGTGCCGAGGCGGATCCGCTTGGTCTCGCGGGCGAGTCCGGCGAGGGTGATCCAGGCGTCGGTGGGGCCGGGCAGGCCGTCCACGTCGCCCATCTTCAGATAGTGGTCGGAACGGAAGAAGGCGTCGAAGCCGAGGTCTTCGGTGGCCTTGGCGACGGCGAGGAGGGTGTCGTAGCTCGCGCCCTGCTGGGGCTCGGTGAAGATACGGAGGTCCATACACCCATCCTGCACGGCCGCCGCCCCGTCGACCGCATCGCCACCACCCGCCCCGGGCGCACGCACTCGGGTGCAGGTCGTCGACGGCGCGACCGCGGAGCGGCGCGGTCCGGTGACCGGCCTCCGCGGTGACCGTCGATGCGCGGCGTCGGACGCGGACCTCTCCGCGCTCGACGCGGACGCGCGACGGCCGCCGAAGGAGGAGGCCGACCTCGACCGAGAGTCATCCGCCAGTGCCCCAGCAGGCAACGTCTGCCCGGCGAACGTTGCCTGCCGGGGCACTAGCCGTCGTGGACCTCCTCCCGGGCCGCCAGCTTGCGGAGCATCTCGAGGACCCTGTCCCGGGACTCGTCGGCCGCGTCGATGGCCTCCATGCACTGCCAGTACGTCGCCTCGTCGGCCGCGGCGCTGGCCATGCCGACCAGGGCGATGCCCACCTCGCCCAGGAGGCCGCCGAGGCTCAGCAGGGTCCGGCGCGCGTCGTCCAGCTCGGTGAGCTGGGCGGCGCGCAGGGTGCCGGGATCCAGGTCGGGGGTGCCGAGCACGCCGCAGCCCCGGCCCGCCAGCTCGGTCAGGCCGAGCGCCTCGCCCCGCAGCTCGGGCGGCCCGGAGACGGCCAGCCTGCTGCCGATCGCCTGGGCCAGGGCCTGGGCCTGCCATACCTCGGTCATCATCTCCGCGACGCCCGCGCCACGCGCCAGCGCCCGTCTGCTCACCACGATGAGCCGCATCGCGTCCATCCGTCGCCCCGTCCCCGTCGGTCCGAACTGCCTTGCCGCACTCAGTAGTTCACTACCCAGAGTGAGGGTTCCCGAGACGTCGGACCAGGGGAAGACGGAAATCTCTGGACAACAATTCGGATTCGGGCGGGGTTTTGACTACGCAGTGTCAATTCGAAGTACGGCGCTCCCCGCTCGGGCCGACCCGGCGGGCGGTCACGCGGGCGGGAACCGCTTCTCGTTGCGCTCGATCTTGGCGTCGAGCGCGGCCAGCGGGTCGATGTCCAGGACGTCACAGAGCTGGAGGAGATAGGAGAGGACGTCGGCGACCTCGTCCGTGACCCGGTGAGCGGTGCCGGGGTCGGCCATCACCCGGGACGACTCCTCCGGGGTCAACCACTGGAAGATCTCGACCAGTTCGGAGGCCTCCACACTGAGGGCGGCCACCAGGTTCTTGGGGGTGTGGTACTGCCGCCAGTCACGCGCGGCGGCGAAGTCGGCCAGTCTGCGCTGGAGTCCGGCCACGTCGAGGGGTTCGTCGGTCACGCGTCCAGGTGTACCACCGTGATCTCCTCCGCTCCGGCCGCCCACGAGGCGTCGCTCACCGCGCCGACGAAGCGGATGTGACCGCGCTCGCCCATCTGGACGGCGGTGCGCAGGACTTCGGTGCGCTGGCGCGGGTCGAGGCAGCGGTCGAAGCCGTCGGCGAGGACGGTGAGGCCGCGCATGGCGTCGGGAACCTCGCCGGGCGTGTCCACCGCCAGGACGCCGGGCCCGGTGAACAGGACCAGGGCGAGGGCGAGATAGCGCAGTTCGCCGTCGCCGAGCCGCTCCAGCCCGGTGCGGTGGCCGTCGCCGCGGTCGAGCACCGCCCGCACCGTGCCGTCGCCGAGCGGTTCGGCCAGCAGGTCGGTCACGGGGCCGGCACAACCGCTGCGCACCGCCTCGACGAGCTGGGCGTGCCGGCGGCCGCACTCGGAGCGGGTCCGCCACAGCACGTCAGCGAGGTTGTCGCAGCCGCGCAGCAGCCTTCCGGAACCGGTGAGGACGGGGGTGCGCATGCCCTCGGGCCGCGGGTCGCACGCGAAGACCGACCGCAGGGCGACGACCATCTGCTCGGCAGCGGCGAGGACCTGCCGCTGGCCGTCCGTCTTCCCGGCCACGCGCAGCGGCAGCAGGGCGGTGCCGAGGCGGTCGTCGGGAAGCGGGGCCCGGGTCACCGGCGCGGAACCCGCGGTGTGCCAGGCGGCCTGTACGGCGGGGCGGCTCGGGTCGCGCAGCGCGGTCTCCAGGAGCACGAGCCCGCCCGCGGTCAGCCGCTCGCCGACGATGCGCAGGTCGGGCTCGGCCTGCACGGCGACGTCGAGCCGCACCGGGCCCTCGGCGCCGTCGGCGGTACAGCCGATGCGGAAGCCGCGCCGCCGCTGCGCGTCGGGCCGGGCCCGCTCCGGCACCAGCGCGCCCGGGTCCGGGAACACCTCGGCGAGCGCGGCCCCGCCCCCGAGCCGCGCGAGCGCCTCGTAGGCCGTGAGCACGGCGGACTTGCCGCTGCCGCTGGGCCCGGCGAGCAACGTGACCCGCCCGACCGGAAAGGCCGCGCCCCGGTGCCGCGCGAACGCGGAGAGCCGAAGCTCGGTGACCCGGGGCCGAGGATCCCGACGCACCACGGCGTCAGGCTCCGGCCCCCTCCCCCTCCCCCTCCCCGACCGAGCACGCGGCACCGGGTCTGCGGGCGGCGGGGCATCGGAGCCGGTTCGTGCATCCGGTGACGGTGCCGCGTCTCGACGCGACGGCGACGGCGTGCCGTCCGCCGCGGAACGGGCGGCAGGTGACGGGTGGGACGAGGCGAAGGGGGCGGCCATATGCGGACCGTAGGCCTCCGGACGTCCGGCGAACCGTTCCGTCGCGGCGACCTTCCTACGATCGGGGGACGATCCGCATCCCCCGCGATCGGCACCAGGGCCGCGACGCCGTCGCGGACGTCCGCCCCTGGTCCTTCAGGGGCGCGGGGAACTGCGCGACCAGCCCCCACCGGGCCGTCGGCCGGCAGCGCGCCGCACCACCCCGCGGCCCCGGCGGAGGCACCCGCACTCACGGCCGGGCCGCACGTCCCCTCAGCCCCCCGACACCCCCGCGCCCTCCATCAGCCCGCTGACCTCCGTGCCCGGCGGGGTGAGGAGGAAGACGTTGCGGTCGACCCGGTGCATTCCGCTGGCCAGGCCGAAGACCACGCCCGTACTGAAGTCGAGGACGCGCTTGGCGACCTCCGTCTCGGCGCCGGTCAGATCGAGCAGGACCGGTATCCCGGCCATCAGCGTCTCCGCGACGTCACGGGCGTCGGCGAAGACGTTGACCCGCAGGACGACGAAACGGCGGCGCGTCTCGGTCTCCGCGTCCGGCAGCGCACGGTGGTCCACCGCCGACGGCCACGCGTCGCGCCCCCGCAGCGGCACGACCTGGGCGAGCCCCTCCCACTGTTCATCGGTGACGTCGTAACGGCTCACCGGCTCCCCCTGACCTGACTCGCACTCGATGCCTGCACCAGCCAATTCTTACGCCAAGTCACCCGTTCGGCCCAACAGCGACACGATGCGCGAGCGTTTCCGGACGTCGCCGCGGGAAAGAGGTGATCTTGTCACCATTCAGGCGATTGGCGCGCATTGGTGGCTTCTTACCGCCCTCACACCGGACTCTTCTCCTCCCGTGACACCTCGCTCACCGCCCGCGATTACCGTCCGGTCCGTGCACTTGGCAGAAACACAACAGGTGACACCGGGCCGGCGGACGCAGTCGGCGGTGTCCGCCGGTCCCGGCGACGCCGGAGCCCCCGCCCCCTGGCACCGCGTCCTGACCCTCCTCGCCGACGTCGGCCTGTTCATCGGGACCCGGTCGGTGTGGGCGCAGGCGGCGACGCACCACCTGGTGCTGGCGGCCGTGATCTCCCTCTGCTACGTGTCGATCCTGGTGACCGGCGTGCTGACGCTGACGGTCCGCCGCACCCGCTCACTGGCCCGGCTCGACCTGCTGGTCCTGGTCACGGCGGTGACGCTCGCCCTGTGCGGCTGGGCCCTGAACCACAGCGGCGGCGACGAGGGCGCGCTCACCACCCAGGCCGCCAGGGAACTGCTCGCCGGCCACCCCGTCTACGGCCAGGCCTGGCCCTGGCTGTTCCACAACACCGGCATCGCCCTCACACCGACGATAAGCGGCGGGTACGACTACACGTACGGCTATCCCCCGCTGGCCCCGCTGCTGACCATCCCGTTCCTGTGGCTCGGCCACCACGGCGCCCCCGCGACGGCGGTCTGCACGGGCGCCCTGATCATCGGCACGGTCGCGCTGTGGCGGATGCTCCCGGTGCCGTGGCGGTCGACGGCGACGCTGGCCTGTCTGGGCTTCGGCTTCCTGTCGACGTACGCCCGGGTCGGCTACCCCGCGGTCATCGCCATGGCGCTGCTGATCCCGGTGGCGGTGCGCTGGCCGCGGACCGGGCAGGGCGGCCGGCTGGGCGCGGCCGGGATCGCGCGCGCCGCGTGTCTCGGGGCGGCCTGCGCGGCGCAGCAGCTGCCGTGGTTCGTCGCGCCGTTCCTGCTGGCCGGGATCTACGCGGTGCGGCGCGGGGAGCTCGGCGGCCGGGCCGCCGCCCTGGTGGTGCTGCGGGTGACCGGCGTGGCCGTCACGGTCTGGCTGCTGATCAACACGTACTTCATCGTGTCCGAGCCCGGCCGCTGGCTCCGCGGGATCGCGCTGCCGCTGATCCAGGGCGCCGTGGTGCACGGTCAGGGCCTGGTGGACGTCACGCTGTACTACACGAACGGCAGCGACCGCATCGACTGGTACTCGCACGCGAGCATGCTCCTCGCGGCGGCCCTGCTCGCCCTGTTCGTGCTGTTCGTGCGGCGGCTCGGTCCGGCCGCGACCGTGCTGCCGTGGCTCGCCTTCTTCCTGGCGACCCGCTCCCAGGACGGCTACTACCTGATGATGACCCCGCTGTGGCTGGCGGCGGCCGTCACCGTGCCGCTGTCGGAGTTCGAGCACGCCTGGCAGCCGCGTCCGGCCCTGCTGAGCGGGCCCCGCCGCCGTCCCGCCCTGATCGCGGCGGTCGTCCTGCTGCTCACTCCGGCGCTGGTGAGCGCGGGGCTCGCGGTGTCCGGCAAGCCCCCGCTGCGGATGCAGATCACCGCGCTGCGGCGCGCCAGGCACCAGGCCTCGGTGGTCCGGGAGATGACGCTGAAGGTGGTCAACACCGGCAGCGTGCCGCTCACTCCGCACTACACGCTGACCACCGGCCAGGGCATGAGCATGTACTGGCTGCTGGTGCGGGGTCCGGCGACGATTCCCGGGCACGGCACCGCGAGTGTGGAACTTCGGCCGGCGAACGGCCGGTTCGGCGTCCCCGCCAAGCCGAGCACTCGGATCCGGCTGCGCGCCTTCACCGCCGACCCGCAGACGTTGTCCAGCCAGGACGTCAAGATCAGCCGAACGGCCCGTTAGCCGTCAGCCGTCACCAGTCAGCCGGCTGTGCCGGCCATTCGGCCGCCGGACGCAGACCGTGCGGCCGCCACACAGACCGGGCAGGCCGTGCAGACCACCGGACAGGCCGTGCGACCACCGCCCACACGGGCCGCCGCGCAGGCCGCCGCCACGGCCGCGCGGTCGTTCCGTCAGGACGTCGCGCGGGTGAAGCGCAGGGTGCCGGTCACGGTGGTCGGGCCGCCCATCATCCGCATCTGGTTGAACGTGACACCGAACTCCTCGCGCACCACCGTGAACTCCGCCTCCAGCGTCAGCCCGTCGGCGTCCGCGGAGACCAGCTTCGCGGCCACCTGCTGCGGCCTGCTGATGCCCCGGACGGTCAGCTGGCCGTCGACCTGCACGGCGTCGCCCGCGCCCCGCGTGGCCCTGCGCACCGCGAAGGTGATCTCCGGGTGGTTCGCGGCGTCGAAGAAGTCGGCCGAGCGCAGGTGGTCGTCGCGCTTCTTGTTCCCGGTGTCCAGCGAGGCCGCGTCGATCACCAGGGTGCCGGTGGCGGTGCCGTCGGCGGACACCTCGCCCCGGCCGGTCACGCCCGCGAAGGTGCCCTTGACGGTGACCAGGCCCCAGAAGGTCTTGTGCCGGACGGCGACGGTGGAGGCGGTCGGGTCCAGCTGCCAGAGGCCGGTTTCCACGGTGACGGTCATGGCCGTGCTCCGATCAATCAATGCTTCAAATTTGGATGACTGCGGTACGGGAGCACGCTAGCCCACTATCCAAATTTGGACAACAGGTAGACTCGACATCATGGCCGCCTCCCAGGAACACCCCGCCGAGCTGCCCGAATGCCCCTCCATCAAAGGCGGCGGCCTGCTTCCGCCCGAACTGCGCGCCTGGATGCTGCTGCTTGCCGCGACCGGTGCGGTGGAGCAGCGGCTGCGGTCGGTGGTCAAGGAGACGCTGGACGTCTCGCACGACGAGTTCCTGACCCTGTGCCTGCTGGCCGAACAGCCGCGCGAGGGCCTGCGCATGACCAGGATCGCCGAGCTCCTGGGCCGCCCCAAGACCCGGCTCACCTACCAGATCGCCTGCCTCCAGCACGCCGGTCTGGTCACCCGCAAGGCCGCCTGCGGCGACAAGCGGGGCATCGAGGTCGCCCTCACCGAGAAGGCGCGCCGGCAGCTCCAGGAGGCCTCCGCCGCCCTCGCCGGGACGGTCGCGCAGGCGGTCGGCCATGTCATCGGACCGGAGCAGCGCGAGGCGCTGTGCGCGCTGATCCCCCAGCTCGCCGACGACACGCCCTGACCGTACGAATCCGGCCACTCCGTCCCCCGGGAGGCCCAGGTCACAGCCACGGGGAGGGCAAGGTCACAGCCCTGCCGACGGTGCGGTTCGAGCGCTCTGCCCTAGCATCCGAGCATGACGGTCCTGCCTGACGACGGGCTCTCACTGGCCGCCGAGTTCCCTGACGCGACGCACGAGCAGTGGCAACGCCTGGTCGAGGGCGTGCTGCGCAAGTCGGGCAAGGAAGTTTCGGGCGCGGCCGCCGAGGACGCTCTGTCCACGACGCTGGAGGACGGGCTGCGCACCCGTCCCCTGTACACCGCGCGCGACGCCGCGCCCGACCCCGGCCTGCCGGGCTTCGCGCCGTATGTGCGCGGCGGCCGTCCGGAGGGCGCCGTCACCGGCGGCTGGGACGTACGGCAGCGGCACGCGGCGGCACCCGACGGCGCGGTCCTGACCGACCTGGAGAACGGCGTCACCTCGCTCTGGCTGCTCGTGGGCCGCGGCGGCATCCCGGTCACCGAGCTCGCCCGCGCCCTCGACGGCGTCTACCTCGACCTGGCCCCGGTGGTCCTGGACGCGGGCCGGGACACCGAGGCGGCGGCGGCCGAACTGTTCCGGCTGTACGACGCGAAGGGCGTCGGCCCCGCGGCCGTACGCGGCAACCTGGGCGCCGATCCGCTCGGGTACCAGGCGCGCACGGGCGAGTCCGTGGACTTCGCCCCCGTCGCCGCGCTCACCCGGCGCGTGGCCGCAGAGTTCCCGGGGTTGCGCACGCTGACCGTGGACGCGCTGCCGTACCACGAGGCGGGCGGCTCGGCCGCTCAGGAGCTGGGCGCCTCGCTGGCCACCGGAGTGGCCTACCTGCGCGAGCTGACCGAGGCGGGCCTGGGTGTCGAACAGGCCCTCGGCCAGCTGGAGTTCCGGTACGCGGCCACGGCCGACCAGTTCCTGACCATCGCCAAGCTGCGCGCGGCCCGCCGGCTGTGGGCGCGGGTCGCGGAGGTGAGCGGGGCGGCCGGCGCGGGCGCCCAGCTGCAGCACGCCGTCACCTCGCCGGTGATGATGAGCCGCCGCGACCCATGGGTGAACATGCTGCGCACGACGGTCGCGACGCTGGCCGCCGGGGTGGGCGGCGCCGACTCGGTCACCGTGCTGCCGTTCGACCACGCGATCGGTCTGCCGGACGCCTTCGCCCGCCGGATCGCCCGCAACACCTCGACGATCCTGATCGAGGAGTCCCACCTGGCCCGGGTCATCGACCCGGCCGGCGGCTCCTGGTACGTGGAGCGGCTGACCGACGAACTCGCCCACGCCGCCTGGGAGTTCTTCCGGACCGTCGAGCGGGACGGCGGCCAGGCGGCCGTGCTCCGCTCCGGCCGGCTGCGCACCGACCTCGCGACCACCTGGGCCGAGCGGTCCAAGAAGCTCGCCAGGCGCCGCGAACCCATCACCGGCGTCAGCGAGTTCCCGCTGCTCGCCGAGAAGCCGGTCGTGCGCGAGCCCGCGCCCGAACCGCCGTCGGGGGGCCTGCCCCGGGTCCGCCGGGACGAGGCGTACGAGGAGCTGCGGGCCCGCTCGGACGCCCACCTCGCGGCGACGGGCAGCCGCCCCCGGATCTACCTGGCGACGCTCGGCCCGGCCGCCGCGTACACCGCCCGCGCCGGCTTCGCCGCCAACCTCTTCCAGGCCGGCGGCATCGAACCGGTCACCGAGGGCGGCTTCGAGGAGAGCGGCGCCGCCGAGGCGGTGCTCTGCTCCAGCGACGCGCTCTACGCCGAACAGGCCGAACAGGCCGCCGCGTCGCTGAAGGCGGCCGGCGCCCGGCACGTGTTCCTCGCGGGCCGGGGCGAGTTCGCCGGCGTCGACGCCTACGTCTTCGCGGGCTGCGACGCCGTGGCCGTGCTGTCCGAGACCCTCGACCGCATGGGAGTGTCCTGATGGGAATCCCCGACTTCTCCGGCATCGAGCTGGGCACCCCCGTCACCGAGGGCAGCGCCGATCAGTGGCGCGCGGCCGGCGGTGACCTGCCGGTGTGGGAGACCCCCGAGGGCATCGGGGTCAAGCCGCTCTACACCGGCCGTGACCTGGAGGGCCTCGACTTCCTCGGCACCTACCCGGGCATCGCGCCGTACCTGCGCGGCCCGTACCCGACGATGTACGTCAACCAGCCCTGGACCATCCGCCAGTACGCGGGCTTCTCCACCGCCGAGGAGTCCAACGCGTTCTACCGGCGCAACCTGGCGGCCGGTCAGAAGGGCCTGTCGGTCGCCTTCGACCTGCCCACGCACCGGGGGTACGACAGCGACCACCCGCGGGTGACCGGTGACGTCGGCATGGCGGGCGTGGCCATCGACTCGATCCTCGACATGCGCCAGCTGTTCGACGGGATCCCCCTCGACAGGATGACCGTGTCGATGACGATGAACGGCGCGGTGCTCCCCGTCCTCGCGCTCTACATCGTGGCGGCGGAGGAGCAGGGCGTACCGCCCGAGAAGCTGGCCGGGACCATCCAGAACGACATCCTCAAGGAGTTCATGGTCCGCAACACCTACATCTATCCGCCGAAGCCGTCGATGCGGATCATCTCCGACATCTTCGCCTACACCTCGCGGCGGATGCCCCGCTACAACTCGATCTCCATCTCCGGCTACCACATCCAGGAGGCCGGTGCGACGGCCGACCTGGAGCTGGCGTACACGCTCGCGGACGGCGTCGAGTACATCCGGGCGGGCCGGGAGGCGGGCCTGGACGTGGACGCGTTCGCGCCCCGGCTCTCCTTCTTCTGGGCGATCGGCATGAACTTCTTCATGGAGATCGCCAAGTTGCGCGCGGCCCGGCTGCTGTGGGCCAAGCTGGTCGCGCAGTTCGAGCCGCAGAACACCAAGTCCCTCTCTCTGCGCACCCATTCGCAGACCTCGGGCTGGTCGCTGACCGCGCAGGACGTCTTCAACAACGTCACACGCACGGCCGTGGAGGCGATGGCGGCGACCCAGGGACACACCCAGTCGCTGCACACCAACGCCCTGGACGAGGCCCTCGCGCTCCCGACGGACTTCTCGGCGCGCATCGCCCGCAACACCCAGCTGCTCATCCAGCAGGAGTCGGGCACCACCAGGGTCATCGACCCGTGGGGCGGCAGCGCCTACGTGGAGCGGCTGACCTACGACCTCGCCCGCAAGGCCTGGGCGCACATCCAGGAGGTCGAGGCCGCGGGCGGCATGGCCAAGGCGATCGACGCCGGCATCCCGAAGCTGCGCATCGAGGAGGCGGCGGCCCGCACCCAGGCCCGCATCGACTCCGGCCGGCAGCCGGTGATCGGCGTCAACAAGTACCGGGTGGACAGCGACGAGCAGATCGAGGTCCTCAAGGTCGACAACTCCTCGGTGCGCGCCCAGCAGATCGAGAAGCTGCGGCGGCTGCGCGCGGAGCGGGACGAGACGGCGTGCCGGGACGCCCTCGACGCGCTGACCCGGGCCGCGGACGGTGACGGCAACCTGCTGGAGCTGGCCGTGCACGCGGCCCGCGCCAAGGCCACCGTCGGCGAGATCTCCGACGCCCTGGAGAAGGTGTACGGCCGGCACGCGAGCCAGATCCGTACGATCTCCGGTGTGTACCGCAACGAAGCAGGCGAGTCCCCGGACGTGGACCGCACCCGGGCCCTGGTCGACGCGTTCGACGAGGCCGAGGGGCGCCGCCCGCGCATCCTGGTCGCCAAGATGGGCCAGGACGGTCACGACCGCGGCCAGAAGGTGATCGCGACCGCCTTCGCCGACCTCGGTTTCGACGTCGACGTCGGCCCGCTGTTCCAGACCCCCGAGGAGGTCGCCCGCCAGGCGGTGGAGGCGGACGTCCACGTGGTCGGCGTCTCCTCGCTGGCGGCCGGCCACCTCACCCTCGTACCGGCGCTGCGCGAGCAGCTCGCCGCGGAGGGCCGCGCGGACATCATGATCGTGGTCGGCGGTGTCATCCCGCCGCAGGACGTGCCGACCCTCCTGGAGATGGGCGCCACGGCCGTGTTCCCGCCCGGGACGGTGATCCCGGACGCGGCCTACGACCTGGTGAAGCGGCTGTCGGCGGAACTCGGGCACGACCTGTGATCGATGTCGACGCCTATGTGAAGGGTGTGCTCGACCAGAAGCGCGCGGTCATCGCCCGCGCGATCACGCTCGTCGAGTCCACCCGACCACAGCACCGGGCGCTGGCGCAGGAGTTGCTCACCGAGCTGCTTCCGCACAGCGGCCGGGCCCGGCGGATCGGCGTCAGCGGGGTGCCGGGCGTGGGCAAGTCGACGTTCATCGACGCGTTCGGCACCCTGCTGACCGGGCTGGGGCACCGGGTGGCCGTGCTGGCCGTGGACCCGTCGTCCACCCGCACCGGCGGCTCCATCCTCGGCGACAAGACGCGCATGGAGCGGCTGGCGGTCGACCCGAACGCCTTCGTCCGCCCCTCCCCCAGCGCGGGCACGCTCGGCGGGGTGGCCAAGGCGACCCGCGAGTCGATGGTGGTCATGGAGGCGGCCGGGTACGACGTGATCCTGGTCGAGACGGTCGGCGTCGGCCAGTCCGAGATCGCGGTCGCCGACATGGTCGACTCCTTCCTGCTGCTCAGCCTGGCCCGCACCGGCGACCAGCTCCAGGGCATCAAGAAGGGCGTCCTGGAGCTGGCCGACGTGATCGCCGTCAACAAGGCGGACGGCCCGCACGAACGCGACGCCCGCGCGGCGGCCCGGGAACTGGCGGGCGCGCTGCGCCTGATGCACGGCAGGGACGCCTTCTGGACTCCCCCGGTGCTCAGTTGCAGCGCCCGGGAGTCCACGGGGCTGGACGCCGTCTGGGAACGCCTGGAGCAGCACCGGGCGCTGCTCGACTCGACGGGGCGGCTCGCCGGCAAACGCCGCGAGCAGCAGGTGGGCTGGACCTGGTCGATGGTCAAGGACGAACTGCTCGGCCGGCTCGCCGCCCACCCGGCGGTGCGCGCGACCGCCCCCGGCCTCGAACAGCAGGTCAGGGACGGCACGTTGACGGCGACACTGGCCGCCGAGCGCATTCTGCGGGCGTTCGGGGAGCCGGCCGAGGGCCCTCAGGCCAGCTGATCCTTCAGCGCCTCGCGGGCGCGGGCCACCCGGGAGCGGACCGTGCCGACGGGGCAGTCGCTGACCTCGGCGGCCTGTGCGTACGGCAGTCCGACGAGCTGCGTGAGGACGAACGCCTCGCGCCGCTCGTCGGGCAGCGCGGCCAGCAGGTCGAGCAGCGCGACCCCGTCGTCGAAGCCGGGCAGCCCGTACGGCTGGGCCCGCTCGACGGCGAGCTGCCAGTCGGGGACGTTCGCCGGGCGGGGCCGGGCGGCGGCGTGCCGGTGGCTGTCCACGACGGCCCGGCGGGCGATCGACAGCAGCCACGACCGGGCCGACGAACGGCCCTCGAAGCGGTGCAGGCTGCCCAGCGCGCGCAGGAACGTGTCCTGCGCGAGATCGTCGACCGCCTGCGGGTCGGCGCAGAGATGGGCGACGTACCGGAGGACGTCGCGGTGCAGAGCCCGTACGAACGCGTCCACGGCGGCCGGGTCCCCGGACCGGGCGGCCAGCGCCCAGGCCGTGATCGACGCGTCGCGTTTCTCGTCCGGCGCAGGGCGTGCGGGCAGGACGGAAGTGATCACTGGGATGTCCTTGTGCGAAAGGTGAGCGGGGGGAGGCGGCCCTGGGGTGCCCGTCGGTGCGGGCGGGCGGCCGCCGTGTTCGCCCGGGGCGCGCCTGGGCGGCCCCGGAACACCAGCTGTCGTCAGGCGACAGCCGTCCGCACGGGTGGACCCCGGGTGGTGATCGCGTGGACGAGGAGAAGCAGCCGCGGCGCGCGGTCCGAACGGCGGCGGCGCGGCCGGGGCCGCGGGCGCTCGGGGGTGGCCGGCACCGCCAGCAGCAGCCGGAGCGGCGCGACGAGCCGGCCGGCGACGGCCCGGACGATCCGGAACGCCGCGCGTTCGCCGTGGCCGAGCCAGAGGCCGCACAGCAGCGCGGCGAGGAGGTGGGCGGCGAACATGCCGGTGGAGGCGGTGCCGCCGGTGCCGAAGCCGAGGTATGCGACGGGGTCGGTGTGGGCGGGGGCCATGGGCATCGGCCCCATGTTCATGGCGGCCATGTCCCCGGCCATGTCCATGGGGATGTCCATGGGCATGGACCCCATGGGCGTGGTGGGGGTGGTCCACACCTGGGCCGCGGAGAAGCCGGAGTGCAGGGCCGTCTGGGCGCCGACCGCGGCGGACACCACCAGCGGCAGGCCGCGCTCGCGGGCGGACAGGGCCCAGCCGAGGGCGCCGGTGAGTGCGAGGGCGGCGGACAGGGTCCAGGCGGGGATGCTGCTGCCGGACATCAGGACGTGACCGAGGGCGGCGAGCAGCACGCAGACGGCCGCGAACACCGCGGACCGTATCGTGCGCGCGCACCATCCTGCCGTCATGGCGCATCATCCTTGCATCCGGCACCGGCCTGTCGGGGAGTGGTACGACGATCCACAGGTGGTTCGCTCAACTCACAGGCGCTGTGGGGTGGTTCACAGCGGCCGCGGGTCGGCTGCGGACCGGTGGGGGCCGCTCGCGCAGTTCCCCGCGCCCCTTACGGGGCGCCACAGTCACGTCAGCCACCAATCCGCGGACAGACGCGCCACCGGGGCGGCACGAGGGGGCGATCTCGGCCGCGGGCAGGCGCGCGAGGGGGTGATCTCAGCCGCGGGCAGTCGTGCCGCGGGGGCGGCGCGCGGGCGGTGAGCTCTCGGCGGCCCGGGGCGGCCCCGGGGCGCCACCTCAGGGGGGTGTCAACGCGG